>NZ_JBBCQL010000320.1:0-3731 GCF_037149975.1 Chryseobacterium sp. VD8
AAGTCTTCCCGAACGATTATCCGGGTAATAATAATTGCAGAAAAAAGGAAGACGCAATAGGTTATTTAAGTGCTTCATGAGTACAAATATAGAATTTTATTAAAAAATCATTTGTTTTTTCTTCAGAAAATCTTCAACTTTTCTTTCAAAGTCATGGAAATTCTGTACAAGAAAGGCACCGCTTCTTTTGTCTGAAAATTCTTTATCATTAAGCAGTAAATACGTTTTTTTCAGTTGAAGATAACAAAGCAGAACAAATTGTTTTATTTTAACTTCGAACTGTATTTCCAGTTTAAAATTCAACTGTCCTCCGTAAGATTCTTCAAAATTATATACAGAAATAATGGCTTTATGCTGTTTATCCTTTATTCGTTTTATTTCAAATTTGCATCCTCCCGGTTCGTTGTACCAGATAAATTCAGTTTCCCATTTGTCTTGTATCAGATCCAGAACAGCATACATGATTTCAGAAAAGGGATTATTAAAAGCATGAGTGATTACATAATTAAAGCTTCTTCCATCAATGTAAAGCAGAAATTCACTCCATCCGGAAGGAAGAAGGATTAAAAGCATATCTAATTCATCCGATTGGATTATTTTTTGGTTGTTTCTCATGGTACTTTGCAATTTGTAAATTTAGAGAATAGCTTGAAACAAAATATCTTTTGATTTTCATTAAATTTGTATTTCTCATTCATTTTTATCATGCACCGCAAACTTATACAGCATCTTCAGTCTTTTCATCATTTTAATGCTGACGAAATCGCGCTGATTAAAGACTGTTTCGAGCCTGTAGAATATCCGAAAAATACGATTATTGAAGAAAAGGGAAATGTTCCGGAGCATCTGTATTATATTGTTTCCGGATATCTGAGATTGTTTCATACTGATGAAAAAGGAAACGAAATAACCACCCATATCAATTGTCCTCCCGGATTTTTTACCTCATACTTTCACTTTATCAATCAGACAAAATCGGACGAAAATGTAGAATGTATTACAGATTGTAAATTATTAAGAATTACAAAGGGAAATCTGGAAAGGCTTACGCTCGAAAGTTATGCAATGAAAGATTTCAGTATTTCTGTTTTCCATCAGTCGATTACTTACAACGAAAACCGTTCAAAAGAACTTTCAACATTAAATGCAGAACAAAGGTATCTTCAATTGCTGAAAAATTATCCGGAAATAATTCAGTTTGTTCCTGTTCAGTATATTGCTTCTTTTCTCGGAATGAAGCCCGAAAGTCTCAGCAGAATCCGCAGAAAACTGATTAACTAACAAAAATCAAGTGATTTTGGAATCAGGACAGGGAACTTTGTATCATCAAAATATAATGAAAAATGATACAAGAAAAACTAAGTCTGGTTTCCGGAGCCAATGGACATTTGGGAAATAATCTGGTAAGATTGTTACTGCAAAAAGAAATTCCTGTGCGGGCGACGGTAAGAAATACAGCTCAAAAAAAATGTTTTGAAGGATTAAACTGCGAAGTTGTTCAGGCAGATATTACGGATAAAGCATCTTTCGTAAAGGCTTTGCAGGGAGTGGAAACTTTTTATGCCGTTGGAGCCGCATTTAAACTTTGGGCAAAAGATCCGAAAAAAGAAATTTATGACGTTAATCTGCAGGGTACAAGAAATACGATTGAAGCAGCGGCTGAAGCGGGAGTGAAAAAAATGGTCTACGTAAGTTCAATTGCAGCTTTGGATTACACCAGACTTCCGACAAAAGAAAGCTATGGTTATAATCCGGATCGCAGGGATATGTATTATAATTCTAAAAATGACGGTGAAAAGCTTGCTTTTGAACTGGCTGCAAAGTTTGGAATAGAACTGGTTTCCGTAATGCCTTCCGCGATGATCGGAGCGGAAGCTTTTCTCCCGCTGAATGTTTCTTACGGTATCTTAAAATTAATTCTGAATAAAGAAATTCCTGTTGATACAAAAATTACGCTCAATTGGATTGATGTGAAAGATGTGGCGGAAGGATGTTATCTTGCAGCACAGAAAGGACGTTCAGGTGAAAGATATATTCTGGCAAATGAAGAATGTATGACGATCACAGATACAACAGCTCTGGTAAAAAGACTGTATCCGGAACTGAACCTGAAAATTCCGCAGTCGGTTCCGAAATTTATCCTTAAGCTGATTGCGGGAATCATGGAATTTTCGGCAATACTGAAAGGAAAAGCTCCTGTTCTGACGCGAAAGGATATTTCTATGTTTTCCGGATTACAGCAGAATTTTGATATTTCAAAAGCAAGAAATGAATTGGGCTTTATGCCGAAAAATCCTGAGACAGCAGTAAAAGAAGCGCTGGATTATCTCATGAAAAACAGGAACTTAATAATAAAAGAGGCCTGAAAAAGCCTCTTCTTATTTTAAAGTCTGAAAATTAAACCGTTATAAAACTTTGTGCAGTCGTACAGCTCCTTAAAATCGGGAAAATTATTTTCCCGGTAAAGTTCTGTATTTCCGGCGTTGAACTTCTGTTCTGCAAAGGAAAACAGATCTTTATGATTAATCTGTAAATAATCAGATAAATAATCTTCCTTCTTTTTATTAATGAATCCTGTGAAAAAAATTCCATAGATCAGAAAGCGGTTGAAATCTTCCGTATTGCATTTGTACCCTAAATATTGTGTTGAATATTTTTCATAATCTGCAAGAATCTGTTTAAAATTTTCAACTTTTTCTGTATTATTTATTTCATAAAAAATATCAAATCCGTGTACGAAAAGCTGGGTTTTCATTTCTTCCGGATCGGAAATGTATTTTGATGCAAACCAATTGAAAATATCTTCCACTTCTTCTTTATTAAGACTTTCTGCATTCTCCTGAACTTTCTTTTTAATAAGCTCAAAACTTGTTTTTTGATTTTCTTTAAAAAACTGAAGTGCACCTTCTTCTTCGCGGCAGATTTTATTGTATAGATTGATCTTTGCGGCAACAGGATTGGTTTTGATGAAATAAAGTTTTTCTGCCATAATCTTATGTATTGCCTTATTTTTCAGCAAATTTCAAAACTAAGGTAGTGAAAAATTTCATATGAAAATGCAGATTGGTATTATTTCATACACTTTACAGGTGTTTTTATTATAAGTTTTACTATTTGTTGAAAATGTTTAAATATTTTAGTTCATCTTTTAAAACGACTTCCTGAATGGCTTTATTCATCATGCTTCGAACAATGGAAAGGGGATGATCAGGAAAATCACTGTCATATTCTTCTCTTTCAGATTTGTTCATAAGAGTTCCGGATCTGAACGAAGGTTCGTACGGATCTTCAAACCAGTTTTTCAGTCCATTATCATCGAATGTAACTTCGCCGTTTTGGAGAAATCTGCTTAGTATCAGATTATCTCTTATCCCTATTGTTCCGGTTTCAACAGCCTGAGCTTTGATGACGAAACTGCAGTTTTCAAAAGGAATGGTAACCGATGCAAGATACGTCATCCCATGTTCCTCCTGCGGGATTTTAAAAATGGTTTTTACACTGGGTATGTTATGAAGATTAAATAGTGAAACCTCCACAATACCACCGCCGGAAGCTGAAATGGAATGTCTGTGAAAATTTCTTAATTCATCTGTATTTTTAACAGTTGGCAAATCAGGAGGAATATTGAAAAAATAGAGAGAAATTAAAGCGCTTTGCTCAGGATTCACCCACACAATACGTTCCGCATTCTGATCAACGATTTCCCATCCGAAAGTGGGGATAGAAACCGA
>NZ_JBBCQL010000321.1:0-3665 GCF_037149975.1 Chryseobacterium sp. VD8
TTTTGGTTCAACCACAACCGCCATTCTTTCCTGAGATTCAGAAATTGCCAATTCGGTTCCGTTTAACCCTTCATATTTTAAAGGTAAAACATCTAAATTAACTTCTAAAGAATCTGCGATTTCACCGATGGCTACTGAAACTCCTCCCGCTCCAAAGTCATTGGATTTTTTAATCAGTCTCGTTACTTCAGGATTTCTGAACAATCTCTGGATTTTACGTTCTTCAACGGCATTTCCTTTCTGAACTTCAGAACTCATCGTATGGATAGAAGTTTCGTCCTGTTCTTTTGAACTTCCGCTTGCTCCTCCAACTCCGTCACGACCAGTTGCACCACCTAAAATGATGATAGAATCACCATTTGCAGGTTTTTCACGTCTTACCCAATCCACAGGAACGGCTCCCGCAACGAAACCAACTTCCATTCTTTTCGCTTTGTAGCCTTCGTCGTAGATTTCAGAAACCATCGTAGTTGCCAAACCAATTTGGTTTCCGTAAGAGGAATATCCGTTTGCCGCCTGTTTTGTGATTGTTTTTTGAGGCAATTTTCCCGGTAATGTTTTATCAACCGGTTCCAAAACATCTGCAGCACCTGTTAATCTCATCGCCTGAAATACGAATGAACGTCCGGACAAAGGGTCTCTGATAGCGCCACCTAAACAAGTTGAAGCACCACCAAAAGGTTCGATTTCTGTCGGGTGATTGTGGGTTTCGTTCTTGAATAATAAATACCACGGTTCTTTTTTACCATCGTATTCTGCTTCAATCTGGATCGTACAAGCGTTGATTTCGTCAGAAACTACCAGATTTTCTAACTGACCTGTTTTATGGAAATATCTTCCGCAAACGGTTGCCAGATCCATCAAGGAAATAGGTTTCAATTCGCGTCCTAAGAATTTTCTTTTTTCGATATAATCATTGAAAATAGTTTCCAATGTATGTTTAAACTGTCCTTCAAATTCGATATTGGACAATTCTGTTTCGAAGGTTGTGTGACGACAATGGTCGCTCCAGTACGTGTCTAAAACTTTAAGTTCCGTTTCCGTAGGATTTCTCTGTTCCGATTTAAAATATTCCTGAATGAATTTCAAATCATCCAAACCTAATGCAAAACCGTGATTATTAAAGAATTCTTCAAGCTGAGCATCATCGAAATTGATAAAATCTTCATGAATAATTACTTTTGAAGGAGCTTCTTCCGCAGGAATGTTTAAAGTTGATAAATCTTTTTCCTGAGATTCCACTTTATTGATTAGAAGGTCTTTGATTTTTGCTAAATCAGATTCGGAAATACCTTCGAATTCGATTAATTTCCCGCTTCTTACTTTAGATTTCTCATTTCCCGTTAATAAAGCGATACACTGTTGGGCAGAATCTGCACGCTGATCGTATTGCCCCGGCAAAAATTCCAATGCGAAATAAATTCCCTGTGCAGGATTTTCTTCGATTAAAATATCAGTAACCGGATCTACGAAAGTGCTGTTGACTACCTTTTCGAATTCGCCATCATTCAATCCGAAAATATCGTACACGTTGTATACTTTTACACTTTGGATGGACGGAACAACCGCTTTTACTTCATCAAAAATTTTTGGACTTTCTACATCGAAAATTCCTCTTTTTTCTACGAAAATTCTTTTGTTTTGAGACATTAGATGTCAGATATTTATATATTATTAAACTTATTAATTAATTTACTCATCTTTATTCAGATCTGTTTTCTTACGTGAATTTACAATAATATAAAGCTTTTTAGAGGTATCAAAATCGATTGAATTATCCAATTTCCATTTTTGATAGCCTTCGTAATCGAACTTATGATTTTCCTGAGGAATTAACAAATAAGAATACTGCTCCATCAAATATTCATCTACAAAACCATCTTTTCTCAGTTTCGTTAAGAAAGAAATCAATCGTGTTGCAGCATTATTTCCTTCTATTGGATCTTGATTTTTCTCTGTCTTATAATCAATAAAACCATTAATTCCCGCAATTTGAAAATCTAAAAGAATCCCAGGAATTCCTGCTGCTCTTTCGTATTTATCAATATTCTCATAAATCCACTTCATTTTATTCGTAGCACTGCTCATCGTAATTCTTAATAATGGTTTATTCTGAGCTGCAACAGGCGCATATAAAATATTAGAATATCTTGTCAGAGGATTTTTCTCAACAATTTTTGAAGGATTTAATTTCTGTAAAAACTCTTCCTGTCTTTCATCTAAAGCTAATGTATCATTTCCTTTTTGACTGGTTTCCGAAACAAATATCCAAAATCCTGCATCATAAACCCTTACATTAATTAATCTGTCCAGATGCTTAAAATAAGTGCTTATCCCATTAAGCTTGAATTTACCTTCTTTAAAGGTAACCGCTTTATTGACAGCTTCTTTAGGACCATATCTTCTATTTCTTAGATTTTCAAAATAATAATTAAAAAGCCTTTCTTCATCCAAACGTCCTAAAACTATTTTGAACTGAAAAAGCTCATTGTTACTTTTGTTTTCATACTCCGCAGAAAGAATACTGTCATTTTTGGAATTAGTAAACAGGGCAGTTCTGGTAAAATTCCCGAAACTCGCCGGAACCGAAATTCCTGAAACAGAGTGATTAAAATCGGTATCAGATTCAATTTTTTTATTCAGCTTTAGTTCCTGAGAAAATATCATCACAGGAAATACTGTTAAAATAAAAAATGTAAAAATCTTCATATTCAATTTAAATAAAATATGCAGCCCAAAAGGACTGCATACCATATTATACTTTAAGATCAGCTTCTAACCCAATCAAATCTTTATTTGCATCGATAATCGGCTGAACTTCATTGGCAATGAATTCTTCCGTCTGAATGGGTGCAAAACCGATGAAGTTTTTAGGATCGAGAACTTCTTTTAATTTTGATTTATCTAATTTTAACGAATCATCGTTCAGGATTCTTTCGATAAGGTCGTTTTCTTTACCTTCTACTTTTACCTGCTTGGAAGCTTCCATAGAATGAACTCTGATCACTTCATGGATTTCCTGACGGTCGCCACCAGCTTTCACTTCTTCCATGATGATGTATTCTGTCGCCATAAAAGGAAGTTCTTCCATAATATGTTTGTTGATTCTGTTAGGATACACCACAATTCCGTTCATGATGTTGTTCCAAATTAATAGAATTGCATCAACAGCTAAAAATGCCTGAGGAATGGTTAATCTCTTATTTGCAGAATCGTCCAATGTTCTTTCAAACCACTGTGTTGAAGCGACCATTGCAGAACTCGTTGTTAAAGACATGACGTATTTTGCCAAAGCTCCGATTCTTTCGCTTCTCATTGGATTTCGTTTGTAAGCCATTGCAGATGAACCGATCTGGTTTTTCTCGAATGGTTCTTCAATTTCTTTAAGATTTTGAAGTAAACGTAAATCGTTGGTGAATTTGTGTGCAGATTGAGCAATATTTCCTAATAAAGCGACTACTTTCGCGTCTATTTTTCTGTCGTAAGTCTGTCCGGAAACGCCAAAAACTTTCTCAAAACCGAATCTTTTTGACAATTCTTTATCTAAATGCTTCACTTTAGAATAATCTCCGTTGAAAAGCTCTAAGAAGCTTGCTGCTGTTCCTGTTGTTCCTTTTACGCCTCTGAAACGTAATGTTTCCAAGAAGAAATCAAGTTCTTCGATG
>NZ_JBBCQL010000322.1:0-3585 GCF_037149975.1 Chryseobacterium sp. VD8
CGTTGTTGATATCTATACTTGTAATAACTGGCTGTACAGAAGCGGTAACCTTTACCTGCTGTAACGTCCAGCATTTTCCTGTTTTCAGTTTTACAGTATATGTTCCTGCAGGTACATTTGAAATAGATTGTGTTGTTGCTCCTGTGCTCCATTCATAAGCATCAAAACCAGGTCCTGCGTCTAGTGTTGTTTTATCTTCAATACAGATGATCTTATCTTTAAGAACAGCGGATTGTACCGGAGGTAAAACTTTCAGGTTGATTTTAGCAATTGCATAACAGTTCTCTATGCTGATTACTTTTACATACACTACTCCTGTTGTTGAAATGTATGTTGTAGGATTTAAGATTTCATTGGTTCCTGCAATGGCGTCCGCCTGAGTTTTGTAATATCTCTTCGTTTGTCCTGTCAGTGTAGTTACACTTGGCGTTGTCAGGTTAAATGATGCCGTGGTTACATTAGATTCGATATAACATTCTTCAATAGAAGCATCATTTACTGTTACTACCGGATTAAACTGTAAACTAATCTGGTTGTAACCTGTACATCCCTGAGGATTTCTTACTCTTACATACACTGTTTTCGGTGCTGCAGAAGTATAAGCCGCAGGATTGGTAATTTCGTTGGTTCCTGCATTAAGGTCTGCCAATGTAGGATAATATTTTTTAGTAACGTTTGTAGACGTAGGGTAAACATCAGGAGCAGTTAAATCAAAGACCCCTGTTCCTGCATTATTGTTGTTACAAGCTTTCACTGTAGCCGGAACGACAGCAAGGGCAGGTAAAAACTGCAGGGTAATCTCTGCATTGGCACTACATCCTTCAGTAGTTGTAACTTTTACAAAAACTGTTTTTGGAGCCTGTGATGCATAAGAAGAAGGAGTGGTAATTTCATTGGTTCCTGCGGTAAGGTCTGCCATTGTCGGATAGTATTTTTTCACAACATTGGTTGGTCCGTATACGTTTGCAGAATTTAAATCAAAATAACCGATTCCTGTATTATCATAATTACACGAAGTGATGGTGGCATTATTTACAACAATATTACCTGATCTGAATTTGAATTTTCCAACCTGGAAACAACCATTTACAGGGTTATTTGCGTTGTTGGGATCTACATATTTAATTCTGTAATAATAAGTGGTAGCATTTACCATTATCGGAGTTGTAATAGGTGCTGTTCCCGTAATAGCGTCGTTACTTGTTAAATGATATGTTACAGAAAAGTTCGGATTACCGTTAATAATTCCTGCAGACAATGTGCTGAAATCAAACATGGATGGTAAAGCACATTTAAGAATTTCGTTCGGATCAGAAGGGTTTGCGGCAGGTGTTCCCGGTGCAATGAACGGATTCGGCGTTAAAGCAGGATTGTTGAATGCTGAAGTTAAAGAAGCAGTTCCTCCCCACGTTAAAGAAAATCCATACGGATTACTCGGAATATAATTATCAATAAGCAGATAATAAGTTTCTCCTGCAATTACATTCAGCGGAGTTTCCCATTGGCTTCCCGTGATAGTTGAACTTAATCCTGTAGGACCACTTAGTCCTGAAAAGTTACATTTAATAGCGTTCCCGAAATCCCATGTGGCGCAGTTGATATTCGGTCCGTAAACGGCAAAATCATAGTCATAATGCGTTACTCCCGAAACGGTATTGGGGGTGATCGTGAATTCTATGGTTCCGGTTGTAGCAGCAGTAAAATAGTACCATACGGAATAGTGTTCTACATCCAGGCAGCTTGCGGAAGTAGCTTCCTGAACAGTTCCTGAGCTACTCGGGTTATAAGAAATGTCTGAATTTCCACAAACAGGAATTGCTGAAATACAATCTGATTGTGAGAAAATCATTTGCGACAAGAATAAGATAGTCAGCAGTAATAATTTCTTCATTAGAAAGATTTTAAAAAAAATTAGACTTTATGATGTGAAAAAAACCGCTTGAGAAAAGCGGTTTTTTATCTGTTAGCAATATTTATTCTCTGTTTTTTACCATTACCCATCCTGAGAATTTGAATGGGGTATTCTTTTTATCATTCTCTTTCCATTCTACAGTATACCAATAGGTTCCGGTAGGTACTTTTTTACCTTTTGTGGTTCCGTCCCATTTGTATCCGTTAGATTTATCAGCCTGACCTACTTTTACTCCGTATCTGTCGAAAATACTTAGTACAAGACCTTGTTTTCCGGCTAAAGCAGAGTAGTCGATCACGTCATTTACACCATCTCCGTTTGGAGTAATTACATTGATTAAGTTCGGAACAACTACTGTTACAGTAAGCGGATCGCAGTTATAGCCATCTTTTACATAAACCATATTGTCTCCTCTGGCAACATTTTCGAAAACGTTAGAATCCTGCCATTTGATTCCGTCTAATGAATATTTGTAAGGAGCAGTTCCTCCGATTACATTTACAGTTATTGTATTGTTTGTAATATCAATGCTGGAAATTACCGGCTGTTCAGAAGGGTAAACTTTTACAGTCTGTCTTGTAACGCAGTTTCCTGTTTTAAGCTCAACCCAATACGTTCCTACAGTTACATTGTTAATTGCCTGTGTGGTAGCTCCTGTGCTCCATTTGTAAGCTGTAAATCCAGGACCTGCATCTAATGTCGTCTTATTCTCCATACAGATAATCTTATCTTCAAGCACACTAGAATATACCGGAGGAAGAACAACCAGTGTTACTTTTGCTACTGCATAACACCCGTTTCCATTAGTTACTTTTATATAAGCTACACCGTTTGGAGCAATATAAGTACTAGGATTTAATATCGCGTTGGTTCCGTTGATAGCATCAGTAAGAGACGGATAATATGTTTTTGTTCCTGCCTGCGTCGTTACAGGTGCTAAAGTAAGGTCGAAAGAAGCTGTTGCAGGATTTGTATCAATATAACAAGATCTTAATGTGACATCTGTAACTACAACTACCGGGTAAAAGTTTAATGTAATTTTTGCAATATCAGAACATCCTAAGTTGGTTGTAATCTTTGCATAAACATCTCCTGTTGCAGAAGTGTAAGCTGTAGGATTCAAAATCTCATTAGTTCCGTTAGTAGCGTCTGTAAATGTTGGATAATACTTTGTAACGTATGTATAATTCGGGTTTGGAGTATATAATGTTGTTGTGGTAAGGTTATACACTGCAACTCCGTTATTGTTGTTATTACATGCTGTTAAACTCGCATTTGTTGCTTTAAAGGTAACATCTTTAAACTTGAATGCATTAACGTTGAAACATTTATTAGTAGGGTTATTAGGATTCGTTGGATCCTGATAACGGATTGTATAATAATAAGTACTGGTCGTATTAACAATAATTGGTGAAGTAATTGCGTTGGTATCCGCTAAAGCATCGTTAGACGTTTTGTAGTATTTTACATAAAAGTTAGGGTTACCGTTAACAATATTAGCACTATTAGTCTGGAAGTTGTAAGGTGCTGAAATATCACATACCTCGATGATTCTAGGATCTGAAGCAGTAGCTCCCGGGATTCCTATAGGATTAAACGGATTGGGCTGAATTGCCGGATCGTTGAATGGCGAAGTTAATGTAGCGGTACCTCCCCATGTTAATGAAAAAGCC
>NZ_JBBCQL010000323.1:0-3580 GCF_037149975.1 Chryseobacterium sp. VD8
GTTGCTCCGCTGATCGCTGCCTTAAAGAAGTCTCTGTGGATTACTTCATGATGATAAAGATCTGTAAAAAGTTGTTTTTCGGCATTTGATATTCCGGAATAGAAATTATTAACAACCTTAGTATAGAAATCTGCTTCCAACTGTTCAAGTGCATAAGCGTAATTTAATACACCCACATCACCTTTTCCAAGGTCGAAAACGTTATTTTCAACCATATCGAAATTATCGTCATCACAACCGATCATGGTAAGACCTGCAAGAGCAAGACCTACACCGCTCAGTTTCAAAAAATTTCTTCTGCCTGTATCCAGAGTCGCTCCCTGGTTAGACACATTAATAGTTTTTTTCATAATATTATTTTTTAGTGTAGAGATTTATATATTGTTAATGTGTTTTAGATAAGTTTGAAAGAAAACAGCATAAATATTATGCTGTTTCTCACACTTAAAAATTATTATGGCATTAATACCGTATCGATAACATGAATTACACCATTGGATTGGTTAACGTCTGCAATGGTTACTTTTGCATCGTTTCCTTTAGCATCTCTTACATAAAGATTTTTACCTTTTGCCCAGAAAGTAAGTTCTTCACCTTCTATTGTTTTCATCATTGCTTTACCATTTCCTGCTTTTACAGCTGCCCAAACTTGTTTAGAGCTGTATTTTCCCGGTAGAACATGATAAGTAAGAATTTTTGTAAGCATTTCTTTATTTTCAGGCTTTACAAGATTCGCTACTGTTCCTTTTGGAAGTTTTGCAAAAGCTGCATCTGTAGGCGCAAATACTGTGAAAGGTCCTGCTCCCTGTAAAGTTTCTACAAGACCTGCAGCTTTTACGGCAGCCACCAATGTTTTGTGATCTTTAGAATTTACTGCATTCTCGATAATGTTTTTTGAAGGATACATCGGCGCTCCGCCAACCATTACTGTTTTTTCCTTCATTGTCTGTGCGGTAGCGTTTCCACTGAAAGCGAATGATAAAGCCACCATTCCTAAAACTGCGATTTTTGATCTTGTATTCATTTCTTTTTGATTTTTAATGATAAATTATTTGATTTGTCTGTTCTTAAAATCATTTACGAACTCGGTTTTATTTTGGATTTAAAAAATTGAATAAAAATCACAATCAATTGAAAAACAGTGCATTAAATTTTGTTTTTATTTTAATATAGTGGTATATTATTCATAATCTGTTAACATATACGTACATTTAATAAGGATTTAAAAGAATTTTTAAAATTTGGTTATGATTAATATTATTGTTATTTTTGGTGGGTAAAAAATTTACTATTAAAACAAAATATTCTGAAGAGCAGCTAATCGTTTTATTAAAAGAAAAAAACGAAACCGGTTTTCATCATCTGTATGATCACTATTCAGGTGCGTTGTACGGAGTAATTCTTCGAATTGTTCAGTCTAAGGAATATACAGAAGAGATCATTCAGGACGTTTTTGTTAAAATATGGAATTCTATCCACCAATATGATGCTTCGAAGGGCAGGTTTTATACCTGGATGATTAATATAGCAAGAAATACAGCGATCGATTATTTAAAATCCAAAGGTTTTCAGAATGAACTGAAAAACCAATCGCTTCCAGATTTCGTATATGATTCTACAGAGCTTTCAACGACTAATGATTCTTCCGATTATATCGGTTTTGCCAGTGTGCTTGAAAGTCTGGAAACTGACAAAAAGGAACTTATCGATCTCGCGTATTATCAGGGATATACACAAAACGAAATATCCGAAAAACTGAAGATACCGCTGGGAACGGTTAAAACTAAAATGAGGAATGCACTTATGAAATTAAAAGATTTGCTAAAAGATTATCAATAAATTGAACACTAAAGAATACATATCATCCGGAATCATAGAATCTTATATTCTAGGTCTTGCTTCTCCTGAGGAGGCAGGTATTTTGGAGTGTGTGATGAAAAACAATGCAGAAGTAAAAACTGCTTTTGAAGAAGCACAGAAAACACTGGAAGATCTTGCAACGGCACAGGCAGTCGCTCCTCCGGCAGATTTAAAATCAAAGGTTTGGAACAGAATTCAGCAGGAACAGACTGTTGAAGAAGAAAAACACGTATTTTCTGCGGATATTCCTGCAGCAAAACCACAGGAAGAGATAAGAATTCAGGGACATAATAACTGGAAAGTATATACCGTTGCAGCATCGGTTCTGCTTCTGGTAAGCGTTGGCGGAAATATTTTCTGGATGAACAGCCAGAAAGAAACTAAAGAAGCTATTGCAAAAATGGAGACTGAGAAAAATGCTCAGAATCTCGCAATGCAGAAAATGAATCAGAAAATGGAAATGATTTCCAACCCTGATATGAAAATGGTAAAACTGAAAGGTGTAGAAAAACACACCGATTCCAAAGCAATGGTTTTTTGGGATACCAAGACTAAAGATGTTTATCTAGATGCCGAAAGTTTACCAAAAGCTCCGGAAGGAATGCAGTATCAGCTTTGGGCGATTGCAGACGGAAAACCTGTGGATGCAGGTATGTACACTGAAGAAAAAGACAGCAAGATTGCTCTTGCCAATATCACCAATGCTCAGGCTTTTGCCATTACACTGGAAAAAAAGGGCGGAAGTCCGGTTCCTACAATGGAAAATATGTATGTGATGGGAGGAGTTTAATTCAATGAAATTTAAAATATAAAGACCGGCATTTCTGTCGGTCTTTTTTGTTGATGATGAAAATATTTTTACTCAATCTTAAAAAATCCTATTCGGAATATTCTTTTAAAAGCTGTCGGTAACTCATTAATATCGTTGACTTAGATATAAATCCTATAAATTGATTATCAGAATCCACCACAGGCAAATTCCAGACACCGGTATCATCAAAGGTCTGAAGGATCTCAAGAGGCTGATCTTCCGGACGGATAATTGCAGGTGGGGCTTTCATGATCTGAATAATTGTTGCGGAAACTTCATCATTGCTAAATAAGTAAGGTCTGATATCATCCAGTGTTAAAATTCCTCTTAAAACCTGGTCTTCATTTATTACCGCAAAAATATTTTTATTACCACTTTTTACCAATTCAAATAATTCAGTAACAGGAGCATTCTCGTTAATTGTCTGAGAATATCTGTCGATAAATTCTTCTGTTTTTAAAGAAAAAAGAATGTTTTTATCATGCTTATTCGTGAAAATTTTCCCCTGATCTGCCAAAGATTTCAGTTCCGGAGAAATAGGAGAGAACCATTTAGCAATCAGATAAGAAATAATGGAAACAATCATCAGCGGAATAAAAAGATCATACCCAAAACTGGATTCTGCAATCAGGAAGATAGCTGTTAAAGGAGCATACATTACGCCGCTCATCGCTCCCGCCATTCCTACCAGAACAAGATTCGTAACAGGAACTTCTGTAAAGCCAATCTGCTGACAGACAACTGCAAAAAGATAACCTACTGTTCCTCCCGCAAAAAGAGAAGGGGCAAAATTACCGCCGTTTCCGCCACCAAAGATCGTGAAAGAAGTTGCAAAAGCTTTCAGCAATAAAACCAGAATTAAAAAAATGATAATCGTAAAATCTTTGATTTCAAAATATCTGAAAAAAC
>NZ_JBBCQL010000324.1:0-3577 GCF_037149975.1 Chryseobacterium sp. VD8
TCATCTTTCGACATTCTCAAAAGCAGATTGTCTTTTGTAATTCCTGCATTGTTTACCAAAATATCAATTTTTCCAAACTCAGCCATTACTTCGTCCACTAAAGTCTGAGCGGCATCAAAATCTGATGCATCAGACTGATATCCTTTAATTTGAGTTACAGAACTTAAAGCTGCTTCCAATTCCTTCGCTTTTTCTACAGATCCGGCGTAAGTGAATGCTACTTTTGCACCCTGTTCGGCGTACATTTCGGCAATTCCTTTCCCGATTCCTCGTGTAGCTCCCGTAATTAGCGCTACTTTTCCTTCTAATAGTTTCATATATGACAATTATTTTTCTTTATAACGTATTAGCCTTTTGAAAGTTGGCTAATATACAGCATTTAATTTTACAGAAATAAAACAGTGCGCAAAGATATTACAAAATGTTATTCAATGCATTTTAAATCACTTTTTTAGCGAAAATTTATGACTGTTTTTTGTCATAAAGCCACTTTAAATAAGTTAATCAATAAAACTTCTGTCTTTTTGTTCTGTAAAATAAATGAATTCTGTTTCTTTTCCTTTGGTAAGTCTGATGCCTTTTTTATCCGGAAAAAACTTATCATAGACAATTTCAGTTAAAGGCTCATTTTTATCGTTGGTAACGCCGAATTTATTATCTTTTTTCACCACAAATTCATTAACACCTAAAAAAGTGGTGATGTCATCGTAGACGAAAGGAACAATTTCATTTCCGCTTTCATCCATCATCCCGTAGAAATTGTCTATGTTTTTCCCGACTAATGTGGGATAAAGTTCAAAAGGTTTTACTTCCTTAAATCCTTTTAATTCTTTATAATTTCCTGTTTTTGGTGAAAATGTGTAAAAGGTTTCATTTTTATTGACAATCAATGTATTGTGGAATATTTTTTCGATCTGGTAATCGTCATTCAGGATATTTTTTAAATTTTTATCCAGAATTTTTTCTTCATCGTCCTTTCTCAGATAAAGATATTTTTCTCCTGCAATGCTCAATCCTTCTACCCTGTCATATTCCTTCGGAAAAACAACTTCTCCGTTTAAACGCACGACGGCAGTTTTCGGATTTTTCTGATCCTGCGAGGTTTTGAACAACCCATTAAAAAGAGGGTTTACATAATGATAATCAAGATCATACACCTTCCCTTCTCTCTTAGAAAAAATGCTTACTTTATCTTCTTTGGTAAGGTAAATATATTCTCTGCCCACAAAAGCCTGATCGTATATTTCATCGGCAATGGTGCTTTCTTTTTCATCAATAATACCATATTTATTTTTAGAAACATCCAAAGTTACCAAATAAGGAAACGCATTGATATTGTCTACGTTATGTTCTGAAATGGTGCTTAAGGTTTTACCATTATTATCAATAACCTCTCCCGATTTTTCACCTTTCGAAAGATAAGTTCTGCTTTTGTAGAAACGAAGATCATCGGTAAAAGGACGGTCTGAAATCTGTTTTCCGTCAAAATCATAAATCAGCCAGACTCCGTTATTTTTAACAAAGAATCTGTTTTCGCTTCCAAAAACTATTTTTTCTGAGAACGGAATAATTTCTTTTCCGTTAAAATCGTAAACACATTCCTTTCCTTTTTTTGAATAAATAAGCCTGTCTTTATTTTCCCAGGTTCTGAATCTAAAAAGATCCATCGGAATAACTTCCTTTCCGTTCGCATCAATGATCGCTGTTTTTCCATTGGAATTTCCCGCTTTTACCCTCAAAACAAACCTGTTTTTCCATAAATGTGAAATTTCACTTTTTGCAGGATACTCAAAAGTGATATTGCCCAGAGAATCTACAATTCCGGATTTTCCGGTTTTGGCGTCAGAAATCATTCCGTATCCTTTGGAATAGAAACGGACTTCTTTGCCTGTTTTTTTTGTTAAAAGTATCTGTTTATACTGATCCGTCTGCCCGAAACAGACCGACGAAAGCAGTACGAAAATTAAATTTTTCAATTAAATGGAATTATTTACGATGAGAACAATCTCACCTTTTAACGTTTTGCTTTTGGAAAACTCAATGAGTTCAAGAATTGTTCCGCGTTTGGTTTCTTCGAACTTTTTGGAAATCTCACGGCTTAAACTAACCTTTGTTTCTTCGCCGAAAAATTCTTTAATCTGCTCCAGTGTGGTATTGATTTTATGCGGACTTTCGTATAAAACGATTGTTTTTTTCTCTTCTGCAAGCTGTTTCAGCTTCGTTTGTCTGCCTTTTTTCTGAGGAAGAAATCCGGCAAATAGAAATTCGTTATTCGGTAATCCTGAAACCACCAAAGCCGGAACAAAAGCGGTTGCTCCCGGTAAACAGATCATTTCAATATGATGATCGGAACCTGCTTTTGCCAACAAATAACCCGGATCTGAGATTCCGGGAGTTCCTGCATCGGTAATAATCGCAATATTCTGACCGCTTTTAAGGTCTGTAATTACTTTTTCCGTTGTCTGATGCTCGTTGTGTAAATGATAAGATTTTAAAGGCTTGGAAATCTCGAAATGCTTTAAAAGAATTCCGGAAGTTCTTGTGTCTTCACATAAAATATAATCAACCTCTTTCAGTACATTTACCGCTCTGTAGGTCATATCTTCGAGGTTCCCGATCGGTGTAGGAACAAAATATAAGATTCCGCTCAAAATTTAGTTTATAAAAATTTATTTTCCACCAATATCCACAGTCTCTGTGCATATTCGTCCACTTTGCTCCATTTTTTGGCATAATAAAGATCACTCAGGTATTCTTTTGCCTCCTCCAGTGTTCTGAAACTGTTCAGGTTATTCACCACTTCATTCAGTTCCGTCTGGCTTCCTCCGAACAGTGTTTTTGTGAAAGCAATCCTGTCATTCAAATCGAGTTTAAACTCAGGTTTTTTCTTTTCCGCTTCCATAAAATCGGTTGGAATATTGGTTTTTAAAATGCTTCCTGTCTCTTCTTTTTTCTCAGGAACTGTTTTTTCCTTCGGCATATCTCTTTCAAGATGATCATCATCAAAAAGCGACTGTACCGCTTTCAGACCTTTGATGTTTGCCAGTTTTATCTTTTTATCATGATGATAGGCTTCGAGATTTTCAAAGCTTTCATCAGATTTTAAATGTTCTTTCTCTTCAGAAACAGGTTTGTTGATCTCAACAATTTTTCTTCTGTCATTAATTTCCGCTAAAACTGAAGTCTCCTGTTTTTCTTCTGCAGAAGCTTCATTTTTAATTTCGTTTATGATGTTTTCAGTATTTGAAGTATCGGTTGCCAATTCGCCCTGTTCCATCATTGTGTGGGAAGAATACTGATTATCATTTTCTTCCACTAAAATTTCTTCATTTTCATCTAAAACTTCACCATCGAAAATACTCGGGATTTTTTCAGATTCTTCTTCATTTTTATACTGATAATTGTTTTGGATCTTTTCTTCTTCATCAAAATCATTCAGAATATCTCCGCGATCGTCCGAAATTTCGTTTTCAAATTCATCAATTTCATTTAGCTGATGATTAAAGATAACTTCTTCTTCCGTTTTGTTTTCATTAAACATTTCTTCCGAGATCTCTTCATCATTTTCAGGTTCAGA
>NZ_JBBCQL010000325.1:0-3539 GCF_037149975.1 Chryseobacterium sp. VD8
AAAAGATTTTTTTACTTATTAAAATTTTGTAAGCTAAACAAAGGCACTTCGTTTATTTAAAAATGACAAAAATGGTATTACTTTGCTCAGTTTTACGCCTTTGTATATCTTAAAAGCTGAATTCTTGATAATTGAATATCTTTGTTTAACATGGCGGTTAAGAAGACTTATCCCGAACTCAGGTTCATAAAAAACGAGTTGAGTACTTTAATTATTAAGCAAATTCATGATTAAAGTAAAAAATACTGTTGAACTAATATTCATAGACATCAATTAAACTAATGTTTTCGGGTATTTTTAAAGATTCCCGTTTTCTTTTGAAATCATTCTTCTTTAAATTTTTTAAGACATAATTTTCCTCAGTATTTAAAATCCAGTAATCTGTACTCTCTTTATCCGGAATCTCAAGAGTATCCATACTATCGTGTACATTCATCCTTTTCATGCCGTATCTTTCTGCAATAATGAATTCCTGATAAACATTCATTTTAATAACTTTTGCAGGAATGATCGCTGTTTCCGAATCCCATCCGTCATCCGGAGCTATAAATATTTCTTGCGACGAATTTCTGTAAAGCGTATAATTTCCTGTTAAGTCCTTTGTAAAATCCTGTACTCCCGGACCAAAAGCGAAAGGCAGTCCCAATGGAATTTTATTACTTCTTAAAAGACCAATCATTAGAAGAAAGAGAATAATTCCAATAAAAAATACAGTTACTTTCAGATATTTTCTCATGCAAAAACAGTATTTAAACTTTAAAAAATCTTCTTTCTGAATACAAAAACAATCACTCCCGAAAAGAGCAGATACGCGATTGCTATACAAAAACTAATCAGTTCGGTTCTTCGTATGGGTTTGGTCTGAAACTTAATTTCCTTAATTGCTTTCTTTTGTACATGATCGATTACCGGCGGTGTATACAAAGCCAGTCTTTCTTCCAAAACAGGCTTATTAAAACCGTACTCTTTTGCCATTTTATAAGTTTCTGCGGCTTCTTCTTTTTCCCGCATCAGGTAAGAAATATTCCCGAGATCAAATAAAAGCTGTGCTACGATTTTATCTTTCGGTTTTACAAAAGAAATCCTCTCATTAAGCTGATAATACAATTGCTTTCTTAAAACAAAAAGTTCCTCATTACCTTTTTCCGATTCAGGAAATTTTCCATTTCCGAAATCCATGCCGATTAAAAATCTGGAATTGATCAACTTTCCGCCTTTCATTTTGGCTTTCAGAATATTGATGTGAATCCATTCGGAACCGTAGTGAGAATTCGGGTTTATTTTTACTGCTTTTTCAATCCAGCGCAACGCTTCGGCATTATTACCGATCAGTTCATAAGCGGTACCGATATTGGAAGCGGTAGAATATCGGTTGGGTTCCGCTTTTTCAATCTTTTTGTAAAGTTCGATGGCTTCCTTATATTTTCCCTGAATAATCAGGATCAGTCCTTTATCTGAAAGATAATTCAGTTTTCCTGTTTCCCTGTAGCCCTTTTCCAGCGATAACAGCATTTTATTAAGCTCTTCGGTATTGGTAAAAGAATGACCATAAGGTATATATCCTTCATAGTCTTCATAGAGTATGGTTCCGTCTTCGAGATGCAGTGTTTCTCCGTTCAGGCATCCGAATGCGGGAACAGAAAATAAAACCCCGAACAGTACACTAAAAAAATATTTCCTCATATCCGATTTCTATGGTTACAGGTTTTAAAAAGTTTTTATCTGCAAAAGATACAAAACCTGCCGCATAAATTTAATTTTAATAATCAAATAAGTTCAATTATTCCAACCAAATATTTAAAAGATCACATGAGAAGAAAATCAAAGATTTTCATAAACTAATGTGTTCTGATCTAAAGCTTAAAATTATTTTAAATCTTATGCAACTTATTTGTTTAAAAAAAACTCTTACATTTAATCTACAGCGCTGTCATTTTGAGCGAAACAAAGTGAAGTTGAAAAATCTAAAAACAACTGCATCTTAATAGATTCTTCATTGCATAATGCTTTGCAAAATTTCATTCTGAAGGACAGGATTTTTAAATATAACACTTAAGTCACATAAGTTTAATTTAATGAATAATTAGAAGTTCACATAAGAAGAAAATCAAAGATTTTCATAAACTAATGTGTTCTGATATAAAGCTTAAATTATTTAAAATCTTATGTGACTTAAGTGTTTTAAAAACTTTTTAACCTGCAACACTGTCATTTTGAGCACAACAAAGTGGAGCCGAAAAATCTAAAACCACAACGTTTTAATAGATTCTTCACTACATAATGCTTCGCAAAATTCCATTCTGAATGGACAGAGAGATTTTACCACAAAAGGCACAAAAGATAATGACAAAGCTGATTTTTAGAATAATTAAAGTCCTTAAAAGGATAAAAATCAAAGATTTTTAAAAACTGTTGTGTTCTTTTATTCTTACGCTTGTTAACTTTAATAAAACATCAAAATCTTTTGTGGCTTTTGTGGTTAAAAAAGTACGTGCAGCAATCAACAAATCGTTGATTTTACGGCTGGTTTCCGGAAGTTCCCGTTTTTCCTTCGCTGCTGGTCTTTTGCAGGGAAGAATTTTTGGCAGCTTTTACCAGCTCATTGGTGTCGCTGTACAGAAGTTCCCAGCCGGAAACACCCTTCATCACGGTTAATAAACTGATGTAGGCTTTCAGGTTTTTCTCAAGGTCTTTTCGGATCGCGCTTGCGCTCGTCATTTGTCGGAGGTCTGCGTTGGCTTCTGCCTGATCGGCAAATAAGGTCTCAAAATCCTCATGTTTCGTTTTCATTTCTGTGAATGCAGCATTGATGGAAAGCAGTCCGATTTTCTGCATATTTTCAGGAATTTCCAGTTCTTCGATCAGCTTTTTCATCTGTGCGGTCTGCGAAGAATAGCTTAAACGGTCAAGATCCAGTCTGTACTTCTTTAATACGTTGTACAAATCTTCGGCAGCCTGATAATTGGGAGCAGAAGAAAGTTTGCGGTATCCGTTGAGAAAAGCTTTCAGATTGGTGTAAGCGACATCTCTTTCATGATCTGCCGTTGCCACATCCTTCCCTTTTCCGCTATAACTCTGCTTTGCATAGACTTTATCGTATTCTGTGTACGAATTCTGTAAAGCCAAAGTAAGTGGATGATTATCAACTATGGTATATTTCCCTGACTGTGCATTTGAGAGAATACGTTGAGATAAAGTAGCGAGATCTTTAGTACTCAGTTTTGTGAGTGCAATTTTCATTTTGTTTGCGTTTTTTTGATTAATAATTTAAAAAACCAAATATAAAAAAACTTCTTTGATTACAAACAACTCTGTTTTAAACCTCCGGAGAACTCCGAAACTTACAAACACTATTGTTTTAAACGACAGAAGTCCTCCGGAGGTTTCCCGCAACTTGCAGGAGAATTCCGGAGATGTACGGAATTCGCAAACAACTTTGTTTTTAATCTCCGGAGGACTCCGGAAGTTTCCTGCAGATTGTTGGAGAGGTTTGGCGGTTAGAGAAGATTAATAAGATTTTATGAATTATAAATTTCAGT
>NZ_JBBCQL010000326.1:0-3491 GCF_037149975.1 Chryseobacterium sp. VD8
CTGATAAGTGAAGAATACCTCTACCGAAAACCAGGAACGTATTGGCATCGTCGGTCTGCTGAACTCTTAATGCTAAGTTTTTCTCTAATTCTTTGGTTAATCTTTCTTTTAAGTGGTTAGACGTTACATATTTACCGTCTTTCCCGAAGAAAGGTGAATTGTTGATGGAGAACGTCATGTTCAGCGTAGGCTCGTCAATTGCCGTTCTTTCCAATGGTTCAGGATTTTCAAGATCTACGAAAGAATCTCCGATCTGGAAAGCATCGAAACCTACCACAGCACAGATATCTCCTGCCTGAACTTCAGTTACTTTTTTCTTTCCTAAACCTTCGAAAACGTATAGTTCTTTTACTTTTCCTTTTGCTACTTTTCCGTCTGCCTGCGCAAGACCGATCCACTGGGATTCTTTAATTTCCCCTCTCGTTACTTTTCCGATCGCGATTCTTCCTAAGAAAGAAGAATAATCAAGAGAAGTAATCTGCATCTGAAGGGTACCTTCTGTAACTTTCGGTGCAGGAACGTACTGTAAAATACCATCCAGTAATGGTAAAATATCTTCCGTCTGCTCTAATGAAGTGTTGAACCATCCCTGTTTAGAAGAACCGTAGAACGTTGGGAAATCCAATTGCTCTTCAGTAGCATCCAGATTGAAGAAAAGATCGAATACCTGATCGTGAACCTCATCCGGACGGCAGTTTGGCTTATCTACTTTATTGATTACCACCAAAGGTCTTAATCCTAGCTCCAAAGCTTTCTGAAGTACGAATCTTGTCTGCGGCATCGGTCCTTCGAATGCATCCACCAACAAAATTACCCCGTCTGCCATTTTCAGTACTCTCTCTACCTCTCCTCCGAAATCGGCGTGACCCGGTGTATCAATTACGTTAATTTTCGTGTCTTTATAAGTAACAGAAATATTCTTGGATAAGATCGTGATCCCTCTTTCTCTTTCAAGATCATTGTTATCCATAATTAACTCCCCACTCTCCTGATTTTCTCTGAAAATATTGGTTGCGTGGATGATCTTATCAACCAAGGTAGTCTTACCGTGGTCAACGTGTGCGATAATCGCAATATTTCTAATGTTTTGCATATAAGATTTTTACGGGTGCAAAAATAGTGATTTTTAATGAAATATTCACCAATAACTTTTGATAATTAACAAATTCATAATGAGTGCATTAAACGGAGTGCGTTGCTTAAACTGTTATCATTAAAGCATTTATTGAATATTTCCGGACATAAAATTTTGAATAACAGATTCCGTTTTAACGGGAAATCTTATGAATAATTTTCAAAAAGGTAAATGAAAAACACCTGAATTAAAACAATGCATCCGAATTTTAATACAAATGAAGTCTTCGAAATTTTATGCCTGAAGATCACCATTGCCAGAAAAGCACCCAAAGTTCCGCCGAAAAGAGAAACCGCCAGAAGTTTTTTTTCAGAAATTCTCCGTTCGTGTTTTTCTGCTTTTCTCTTGTCTGTTCTATAGATGATGAAACTGAAAAGATTGATTGCCAATAAAAAATAAAACATAGGCAAATCTAAAATAAAAAGTTTAAAACAGGAATTTTTACCTTTGTAAAATCAAGACATAAATATCAATGACAGTACAGGATTTAGCAGGAAGCTATTCTATTCAGGGAAGCAATCAGGAAGAGTCTGCGGAAGTTTCTTATTACGGGATTCTCACGCTGTCCCTCGACGAAAACCAACGCATCATGGCTGAGTGGATGATTGGGGATCATCTGCAGCAAGGCACCGGTTTTTATAAAGACGGGATTCTGGTCATCAACTTCCGTTATGAAGGGGAAGATCTCAAGATCTACAAGGGTGTGGCGGTTTACCGCTGTATCAGCAAAGATATTCTGGATGGTTTCTGGTCTGAGAAACATGGGGATCCGAGATTTCTGGGCAGTGAATACTGTGTGAGGATTTTTGGATCGGAGGTGCTGAATTAATTTATAATAAAGGTTTTTAAACCATAATAATTAATCCGGAAATATCAGATTAATTATTATGGTTATTATTTTGCTTAAAAGTTAATCACTTGTTTTAAAGTGTTAAAAAATGCCTGATAAAATGATGAATCCTGAGCATAAAGCTTATAAAGCTCCAGTTCCTGCTTTCTCTGTTGTGCCATCACATCATCAAGGATCTTCTTTAGGGCCAGTTCTCTGTTCTGGTCATCAGCATTTTTTGCGACCTTCATATCAAAGTCCGGATGCGCCTGTACAGATTTACTTAAAGAAATGAATTTCACTCTCTGATCTTCCGGTGTGATTTCCCAGCCCTGAAACCATTTTTCATTAAAGCCTTTTATTATGTTCTCTAATTCATCTTTTACTTCTTCACCATGTGCACCACGGACATTAGGATTTTGGGGAGCAAGTTCTGTTTCAGAATCATCCAGAGAAATGGAAGCATTCAGCTTTACTCTTTCTAAACCATAGGTTGATAAATCCACAGATTCCAATAATTTATCAAGTGCGTCATTTTGCGGATCTTCTATTTTAAGTTTAGGAATGAGGAATTTTAAAAACCAGAAGAGTTTTTCCCACCCGGAATAAGTAAAACTTTCGGGTAGCAGGGCTGCAACCTGACCGTAAATTTTCACAAACTGCTTGGCTTTAATTTTGTAATCTGCTTTCAGCTTATCGTCCAGTTCTAACCCGTCTGCAAATCTCTGGGCAGCCACATCAATAATCGGACTTAAAAACTGAGCATCTACGCCATTAAAAAATTTTTCATTAAAATCTTCCACTTCCGCCTGCTCATAGATTCCGGAATCATCCAGACTGTCTTTCAGTTCGTGCAAAACGTTGATATCTGTCGCGCCGCTTAAAGTTGTGGATGTATAGAAAGGATTAAATGATTTCTGAATATCTTCTACCGAATTAAAAAAATCCAATACAAAAAGGTCTTCAGTTTTCTTACCCAGCTTATTGGCAGAACGGTTTAATCTTGACAGGGTCTGCACCGCCAAAACGCCCTGTAATTTTTTATCAACATACATTGCTGAAAGCTTTGGCTGATCAAATCCGGTAAGATATTTATTGGCTACGATCAGCATTCTGTATTCGTCCTCATCAAATTTATCTTTCGTTTCACTTTCCGGAAAACCATTCATTTGGGCTTCGGTATAGTCGATGCCGTCTACTTTTTTTTCTCCCGAAAAAGCAATCACTATTTTAAATGGATTTCCCCGTTTATTTAACAACTGCTGCAGAGCCTGATAATAACGGATGGCAGATTCTATACTCTGGGTTACCACCATTGCTTTGGCTTTGCCTTTAAGTTTTTTGGTATTGACTACCGATGAGGTAAAATGATCCAGCATTATTTCTGCTTTCGTACCTACGGTCTGTTTATGTTTTTCAACATAAGCCCTTAATTTCTTCTGCGCTTTGGTGGTATCAAACAGAGGATTTTCTTCTATGGATTTTTCCAGTTCATAATAGCTTCTGTAGGTGGTATAGTTGGCTAAA
>NZ_JBBCQL010000327.1:0-3445 GCF_037149975.1 Chryseobacterium sp. VD8
CACAGCAACTTTTGCAGCCGTCAATGGACTTGCCAGAATCGTTCTCGCACCTTGTCCCTGTCTTCCCTCAAAATTTCTGTTCGAAGTAGAAACACAATATTCCCCTTCCGGAATTTTATCGTCATTCATCGCTAAACAAGCCGAGCATCCCGGTTGTCTGATCTGGAAACCCGCTTCATTAAAAACCGTATCTAAACCTTCTTCAAAGATCTGTTTCGCAACCTGTTGAGAACCCGGAACAAGCCACGCATGAACATGATCCGACTTCCTTTTTCCTTTAACATAATTTGCGGCAGAACGGAAATCTTCAATTCTCGCATTCGTACAGCTTCCGATAAAGACATAGTTCACTTTGATGTCTGAAAGAGCCTGTCCCGCTTTTAAACCCATATATTTTAAAGCCTTCTCTTCAGATTCGTTCTGAGGATTCGGGATATTCTGACTGATGGAAATTCCCATCCCCGGATTGGTTCCATACGTTATCATCGGATAAATTTCCGAAGCATCGAAAGAAAATTCAGCATCAAAAACTGCTCCTTCATCGGTTTTCAAAGTTTTCCAGTATTCCAGTTTTTCTTCCCATTCCTCGCCTTTCGGTGCGAAAGTTCTTCCTTTTACATACTCAAAAGTCGTTTCATCGGGAGCTATCATTCCTCCGCGAGCGCCCATTTCGATGCTCATATTACAAACCGTCATTCTTCCCTCCATCGACATTTCTTCGAAAACATTTCCGGCATATTCACAGAAAAAACCTGTTCCGCCGTCGGTTCCCACTTTTGAAATAATGTATAAAATCACATCTTTGGGCTGAACATTTTTATTTAACTCACCACTTACGGTAATTCTCATCGATTTTGGCTTGTTCAGCAACAGACACTGGCTCGCAAAAACCTGCGCTACCTGACTTGTTCCGATTCCGAAAGCAATCGAGCCGAATGCGCCGTGCGTAGAAGTATGACTGTCTCCGCAAACGATGCTCATTCCCGGCTGTGTAACACCTAATTCCGGAGCAATGATGTGAACAATTCCCTGATACTGATGTCCTAAACCATACAATTCTATGTTGTTTTTCTTACAGTTTTCCGTTAACTGCTCCACCTGATTTCTGGATGATGCATCGCGAATCGGCTGATCCTGATCCAAAGTCGGAACATTATGATCCGCAGTTGCAACAATCTGTTTCGGTCTGAAAACTTCCAGATTTCTGGCTTCCAGTTCCGCAAAAGCCTGTGGACTGGTTACTTCATGGATGAGATGTTTATCAATATAAATAATCTGAGGTCCGTCCGGAATCGTCTCTACAACGTGCGCATCCCAGACTTTATCAAACAGTGTTTTTTTTGTATTCATTCTAATTTATGTAATGGAGAATCAATTCTGTTACCCTATTTTTCTTGTCACTTTTTCGATCATTGAACTTAAATCGTCATTATTGACTTCTTTTTTACCGTCAGCAATTTTCAAAAACTCCTGATACAGAAAATCAAGTTCATTTTTAGTGACTTCAAAACCAATATGTTTAAATCTGTATGCCAAAGCAGAACGTCCGCTTCTTGCTGTTAAAACAATGGTAGAAGCATTCACGCCCACTTCCGCAGGATCAATAATTTCGTAAGTTTCCCTGTTTTTAATCACTCCGTCCTGATGGATTCCGGAACTGTGCGCAAAAGCATTCGCTCCCACAATCGCTTTGTTCGGCTGAACCGGCATTCCCATCAATTCAGAAACCAAAACACTCATGGGATTGAGCATTTTGGACTGAACGTCAGTATATAATTCTAAATATGGATGCTGTTTTAAAATCATCACCACTTCTTCCAGCGCCGTATTTCCGGCTCTTTCTCCCAATCCGTTAATGGTGCATTCTATCTGTCTCGCTCCGTTGATGACTCCTGCAATAGAATTGGCGGTTGCCATTCCCAGATCGTTGTGGCAGTGACAGGATAAGATCACGCGATCAATGCCTTTTACATTTTCTTTCAGGTATTTTATTTTTGCACCGTACTCTTCAGGAAGACAATATCCCGTTGTGTCCGGAATATTAAGCACGGTTGCCCCTGCTTTTATCACTTCTTCGCAAACTCTTGCCAGATAATCATTGTCTGTTCTTCCTGCATCTTCCGCATAAAATTCTACATCTTCCACATACGATTTGGCATATTTTACAGCCTGAACCGCTCTTTCAACAATATCTTCCCTGTTTGAATTGAATTTAAATCTGATATGAGAATCCGAAGTTCCGATTCCGGTGTGAATTCTCGGTCTTTTAGCGTATTTTAATGCTTCGGCTGCGGTATCAATATCTTTCTGATTGGCTCTTGTCAATCCGCAGACTTTCGCATTTTTCACTAATTTTGAAATCTCCGAAACCGAATGAAAATCTCCGGGACTGGAAATCGGGAAACCTGCTTCAATTATATCTACTCCCAGTTCATCCAGTTTTTCGGCTATAATTAATTTTTGCTCGGTATTTAATTTACAGCCGGGAACCTGCTCTCCATCACGCAGTGTTGTATCAAAAATTTCGACTTTTTCGGATTTCATAATGAAGTTTTTACTTAATTTTGATTCAAAACTAAAAAGATGAAACGTTTATTCAGTTTCGGTTTTTATAAAAAATACAATACTCGAAATATTGTATTTTAATTTCAATTATTTGATTATCATTATTTTAAATTTTAAAAATTTACAATGGCAGAATTGCATAAAGATTTTTTATTCGTACTCATCAAATCTCTGACAACTTCAGAAAAAAGGCAATTCACCTTGTATGTAAACCGTCTCGGAATTAACGCGGACGCCAAATTTCTTCTTCTTTTTTCAGAACTGGATAAGATGAAGGAATACGATGAACATATCATCATCAACAAAAAAATTTCGACAAAACAACAGTTATCGAACCTGAAAGCACATCTTTACAAGCAGATTCTGGTGAGTTTACGAATGAACCCGAGTCATCAGAATTACAGAATTCAACTGCGCGAACAATTGGATTTTGCGAATATTCTGTATCAGAAAGGTTTGTATAAACAGGCTTTAAAAATTTTAGATAAAGCAAAACAGACTGCGTTGGAATTGGATGAAAAAAGTATTGCTTCGGAAATTATCGACCTTGAAAAAGTGATTGAATCCCAGTTTATTACACGGAGTATTGAAGGTAGAGCCGATGAACTGATCAGACAGTCTACAGAAATCAGCAAACAGAATCATTATGCAACAGAATTATCCAATCTTTCACTGAAACTGTACAGTGAAATGCTGACAAAAGGTTATGTGAAAAATGATGAAGATCGTGCCGAAATCATGCAGATATTCAATGCGCAGATTCAGAAAATTAATTTTAAAAAGCTGAATTTCACAGAGAAATTGTGGTATTTTAAAGCGCACGTCTGGAAAAACCAATTGCTTCAGGAATATAAATATACGTTGAAATATGCTTTTCAAT
>NZ_JBBCQL010000328.1:0-3438 GCF_037149975.1 Chryseobacterium sp. VD8
CTTTTGAGCGAATCTGTGTTGTTGGCAAACCCTGTAATTCAGGAGTAGATCCCGTTTTTGCAATCTGTAAGGCTTTCTGAGCAGTCACTAATTGCTGTTGTGCGTTTCTTAGAGTTTGTTGTGTAGAATACAACTGTTGCTGTGCATTGAGAAATTCCTGCTTGGAAGCGACTCCCTGCTTGTAAAGTCTTTCCTGCATTTCAAACTGTTTGCGCATATTATCCACATTCAGCTTTGCATTGCTGATCTGGAGCTGCTGATTGCTGACATTTTGCTGCGCATTATTTACCTCAGAAAGATTCGGAACGATTCTTACAGTTGCAATTAACTGTCCCACTTCTACTCTGTCTCCTTCATCTACCAAAATTTTATCTATAATTCCGGCAATATTCGGCTTGATTTCGATTTCTTCTTTGGGAACGATTTTTCCTGTTGCCATCACTTTATCCTCCATATTCTGAACAGACGGTTTTCTGGTAAGGAAAGCCTCACTCTCTTTAGAATTGGACTTTACAAGATACCCGATTCCCGAGAACAGCGCCACTGCAAATAAAAGCCCCAAGATGATATAAATGGCTTTTTTCCAAGTGAATTTCTTTTTCATATATAGTTTATTTTTTTATTTAAATTATTTTTATTCCGTTCTTAAAGCTTCAATCGGTCTGATTTTAACGGCTCTCTGTGCAGGAATCATTCCGATTATCAATCCTAAAACCACCATTACTGCCATTGCGGCAAATACGTTTCCGTAGTTAACTGTAGGATTGTAGAAGGGAAATGAATCCTGTCCTTTTGTGGCAATATCGAGAATCATCAGAACAAAAATCCCGAAAATGAAACCGAGTAATCCGGAGGAGAGTGTAATAACCACACTTTCCAATAAAATCTGGTTTCTTACTTCTGAAGGTTTTGCTCCTAAAGCTCTTCTGATCCCAATCTCTTTGGTTCTCTCTTTTACCGTAATTAAAAGGATATTGGAAATGGCAATAACTCCTGCAAGAATGGTTAAAGTTCCCACAATAATTGTGAGTAACTGCATTCCGGACAAAAATCCCGTTAGTTTTTTAAATTCTTTACCTAAATTGAAACTTCCAAAAGCATTGGTGTCATCAGGCGAAACTTTATTTTTGGCTTTCAGTTCCTGTTTTACTTTTTCTTCTACTGAATTTACATCTACATTAGGCTTGCTTACAATCGCGAACATATCAATATTATCCGCCGCATTGTACATTTTTGTGTAGGTGGATAACGGAATGAAAACCGAACGGTCATTTTCAAAACCTCCGTTTTTCTTGATTCTGAATACTCCGATCACATTAAAGAAAATACCTTTTATATTAATGGATTTTCCCAAAGGATTTTCGTTCTTTTTAGAATCGAAAAAGTTCTTGTAAATTTCTTCTCCGATAACGGCTACATTTTTATTTCCGGAAACATCGGCGTCGTTGAGATACCTTCCAAAGATCAGTTTTTTTTCTGAAATTTTATTTCCTACAGGATAATCACCTGTTAAAGAATACGTTCCGCTTTTTCCGTTTCTGGACATTAATTCTCCGGGTGTTCCGGTAAAGCTTCCTCTTGAATTCTGAGGCGATATATAATCAATATCAGTGATTTTTCTTTTTAAAATATCAATATCCGAAAGTTTTAGGTGCATCTGTCTTCCTTTCGGGAAACCGTCATAAGGAATGGATGTATTCTGCGCCCAGAGGAAAATAGAATTGGTGGCAAAACCTGAAAAAAGCTTATCGAAACCATTTTCCATTCCTTTTGCAGCACCCAGCAAACTAACATACAAAAACATACCCCAACCTACTCCAATCATGGTAAGGAAGGTACGAAGCTTATTATTTCTCAAGGAATAATAAATTTCCTGCCAAGTATCTTTTTTAAATATAATGTTCATTTGTTAATGTCTGTTTCTTTTAATAATGTCAATAGTTAAATTCACCTGCTAAACAAAATTCACCATTCACCTTCTTTCATCATTCCGTTCTCAATGCTTCAATAGGTTTGATTTTTGAGGCTCTGTACGCGGGAACAAATCCTGCAATCAGTCCTGAAAACACCAGTGCAATAAATGCGGCTATAATGTGTCCCCATCCTACACTCGGATTTTTAATGAAGTATTCTTCCAGATTATCTCCGATTAAATATAAAGCCAAAACGCCGAGTCCCACTCCTATTAACCCTGAAATTACGGTAATCACCACACTCTCCTGAACGATAAGCGCAACAATACTTTTTGGTTTTGCACCAATTGCTTTACGGACTCCGATTTCTTTGGTTCTTTCTTTTACGATGTACACCATGATGTTACTGATCCCAATAATTCCTGCCGCCAAAGTTCCCAATCCGATAAAGCCGACAATTCCTGTAAGTACTGCCATAAAAGCAAAAGTGTCGTTCATATTCTGGGCATTGTTCCAGACTCTGATTCCGTTTTCGTCATCGGGAGCTACATTTTTTCGGGCTTTTAGTCTTGATTTTAATTCATCACCATATTTAATCGCCTGTTCCGGTGTTAATTTGTCGTTATATGCAATATAATTGATGCTTACAGTATCCGATCCTTTCTTCATTTGCTGTAACGTGGTGATCGGAACGGTAATATGTCTTTCGTCCCAGTCTCCGCCGTCGTCTGAGAAAACACCTACAACTTTAAAGATTGTCCCATTGATATTTAATTCTTTGCCAACCGGATTCCCGTTTTTTATAAGGTCGCGCTGAACCATTCTTCCGATTACCGCAACATTCTGTTTTCTTTCCAGATCTGTCGGGGTAAGATAGCGGCCTTCGAGCATTTTTCTGTTTTCGATGATCTGCTCTTCGGGTTTTGCTCCGTTAATCTGGTAATTTCCGCTTTCCTTGCCATATTTTACCAGTAAATTTGAGGTATATCTCGGCGTGGAACTTCCTACTTTTTTCTTGTCAATATTCACGAGAAAATCGTAATCATCATTGTTCATCGTCACCATACGATCGGATTGAAGCCCGTTGTAGGCAATCGTTGTTTTTCCGGTTGCAATAGAAATGAGATTCTGTGCATCTCTTGCAAAACCTTGTGTAAAGGCATTTTGCAGCCCTGTTCCGATTCCGAAAAGAACAATGAAAATAAATAATCCCAAAGCCACAGTAAAACCGGAAAGCACCGTTCGCAATACATTACTGCGAATGGAACTGAATATTTCCTGCCAACGATCTAGATCGAACATAGTTTTTGTTTTTTACTTTGTAAAAGTGAATAGCTTCTCTGTGAATTTTCTCCGAAGTCAATTATTTTATGTCAATGTTTAATTGATTATTCACTGTTCACTTTTTAATCATTCCACTTAATAATATAAATGATGTCTTTATTAATTTTCCAATTTTGTCAAGATCTTCAATTTTTGCATAACTGCTTTCCACAATCATATCAAAACATGAGTCTAATTCTAT
>NZ_JBBCQL010000329.1:0-3436 GCF_037149975.1 Chryseobacterium sp. VD8
CTTGTAAAATCACTTATAAAAGCGGTAGATATACCTCCCATTGAGGTAGTTTCGATCGTATTATCATATTTTACATCTCCGATTCCGTAAGTTGCATAAGGAGAGTTACTCAGATTCTGCGCGTTAAGGAAATATCCAACTGATATCAATGATAGTACAAAGATTTTTTTCATTCTTTATTTTTAAAACAATGCGCAAATATCTTAAATATTAATGAATTGTAAAAATTATAAGAGGTTAAAGTTTGTTAAGGGGGATGAATAGCTATAATTATGATGAATTCTTAATTGTAAATTCGCTTTGGTTGTGAATTTTTTGCACATTGTCTGTATACTGTATGATAAAATTCACAATAGATCTGCAATGCAAAATTCACCTGCGAAGTAAAAATTCACATTCTGCGAATTACAAATTTCTTATCTTTGAATCATGAATTGGGAGAACATTGCCGGACAGGAAAGTCTGAAAAAACTTCTTAGAGACAGTATCGCCGAAAGCAGAGTAAGCCATGCCCAGCTTTTTGTAGGCAGAGAAGGCTACGGAACACTGCCGGTTGCATTGGCGTATGCCAAAGAAATTCTGAGCAGCGAAAATCCACACGCAGGAGCGAAAGTGGAGCATCTCAATCATCTCGATCTGCATTTCAGTTTTCCGGTTTTTACGGATAACAAAAACTCATTAAGCAAAAATAAATTTGATGAATTCAGGGATATGGTTCTTAAATCTCCCTATGCAGGATATGATGAATGGACGGCTGTTTTAGAATCCGAAAACAAGCAGCTTTTTATTTCGGCAGATGAAATTGATGAGCAGAACCAGAAATTTTCTTTAAAAAGTTACGAAGGCGGAACTAAAATTCTCATTGTCTGGAGAGCAGATAAAATGAATGTCGCTGCATCCAACAAATTCCTGAAGTTTTTAGAAGAACCTCCTGCGAAAACAATTATTTTACTTACCGCAGAATCTACCAACGATATTTTACCCACCATTCTTTCGAGAACGCAGATTGTAGAAGTACCGAGAATAAACGATGAAGATCTGGAAATTTATCTGAAAAAAAACTATAATCTTTCAGAAGACAAGACGGGGGAAATCATCCATCAGGCTCAGGGGGACCTTAATGAAGCTTTGAAACTTTTACAGTCCGGAAATAAAACCGATGAGTTCGAAAAGCTTTTTGTTCAATGGGTTCGTGATGCATTTATGGTAAAAAAGAAACCTGAATTTCTGCGAAGCATCATTCTTTGGGCAAGAGAAATTGCAGGCTGGAACCGTGAAAAGCAGAAAAACTTCTTAAACTACTGTTCCGAGATTTTCAGACTCGCTTTGCTGCAGAACTATCAGTCGGAGAATTTAGTCTATAAAAAGATTGATGCCAATGGTTTCAACTGGACTGGATTCTCAAAATTCATCAGCGGAGCCAATATTGAAAGTATTCTTGAAGAAATCAGCACTGCCGATCTGCATTTAACCCGAAACGGAAATCCTAAAATTGTCTGGACAGATCTTGGAATAAAATTATCAAGATACATCCATAAAAGCTAAATAAAAACTCCGAATATCCTTCGGAGTTTTTTTATTCTTAAGCTGTTTTCTTTACTTTGGCAGCTTTTTTATCAGTTGTTTTCGTGCTGTTCTCTGCTGTTTTGTGCTTGGCATCACAGTCTTTATGATGATCTCCGCAGGCTTTCTTGTCTTTTACAGAACATTCTTTTTTGTCTTTTCCTGCACAGCATGCACCTTTTGGAGTTTCCTGCGCAAAGTTCAGCGTGAACAAAGCAATTGCTAAAACTGAAACTATTTTTTTCATGATCTAAATTTTTAATGAATCCAAATATAGTAATTTTTCTTTTCGGAGGAATTTAAGATAAAAAAAAAATTAAATTTTAATTAAAAATCAATCAATCGTTTGATTTATGAAAAATTGGTCGTAGATTTGCACCCGAAAAAACAGATACAAGAGTAAAGATGATTTCAAAAGAAGAAAATATATTATTTGCCGCAGAGAAACTTTTCGCAGAGAAAGGTTTTCAAGGAACTTCTACAAGAGAAATTGCCAAAGCTGCAAATGTTAATATTTCTATGATCTCTTATTATTTCGGTTCCAAAGAAAAACTGTACGAGAAACTGGTAGAATACAGAATGAGCGAGGGACAGTTTTTTTCCAAAGATATTATCGAAAGAACCGATATCAACGAATGGGAAAAAGTTGAAAAAATCGTAGATCAGTTTGCAGGAAAAGTAAGACACAACAAATGTTTCTACAGGATCATGCAGAGAGAACAGCTCCACGCAGAAAATCCGCAGATCGTAGAATTTCTGAAAGAAACCAAAATGGGATTCATTTCCATGTATTCAAAAATTCTGGAAAGCGGTCTTCAGAAAGGAATTTTCACAAAAAATCCTCCGATCTACCTTCTTCATTCCACGGTGAGCGGAACTTTATTCTACGCTTCTAATGCAAAAGAAATGTATAAGGAATTTCTTAACGACACCAATGAAGAAGAAGTTTTTGATGAAAAATATTACACAGAACTTAATAAACATATTAAATATCTACTAAAAGACCTTCTAGGTTATGAAGAAAATAAATAACTCAGTCCTTGCGCTTGCTCTATTCGTAGGGATTGCAAACGCAAATGCTCAGGAGAAAAAGACCCTCACTCTTGATGATGCTGTGCAGTTGGGAATCCAGAACAGCAAAAATCTTAAGATTGATGCTGCAAAAATAGAAGAAGCCACTGCGAATCTTCTGGAAGCTAAAAACAGACAGCTTCCCGAGCTTAAGGTTTCAGGAAGCTACATGTATCTTCCTTTTAAACCGAATATTGATATTAAACTTCCCGGAGTTTCCGGAGGAGGTCCGGAAGTTCATCAGGTTGCTTACGGAACAGCCAATCTAAGCGTTCCGATTTACAGTGGAGGAAGAATAAGATACGGCATCGAATCTGCAAAATATTTAGTGGAAGCATCCAGATTAACCACTGAAAACGATAAAGTAGCCATTGCTTATAACGTAGCACAGGCTTACAATAATTTGTTTAAAGCCAACCAGTCCATTAAAGTTTTAGAAGAAAACCTTACCGCTTCCCAAAAAAGAGACGAAACATTCCTTAAACTTGAAAATAACGGAGTAATTGCGAGAAACGACCGTTTAAAAGCAAGTTTGCAGACTTCAAACATAGAACTTCAGTTACTGGAAGCAAAAAACAACTACAATATTGCCAATATCAATATGGATTTATTGCTTGGACTTCCGGAAACCACCGAAATCGAGGTAGATCAAAACTATATTGAAGAAGGAAATGAAGTAAAACCGCTTGATTTTTATTTAAACGAAGCGAGAGAAAACCGTAAAGATCTTCAGGCTCTGGATAAACAGAGACAGGCAGCAGCTTTGGGAACAAAATTTGCAAAAGCTGAAAATCTTCCTTCC
>NZ_JBBCQL010000330.1:0-3412 GCF_037149975.1 Chryseobacterium sp. VD8
TGTTTGTAGAACTGTTGGAAAGGCAGTTTCCCATAGAATCATCGGATCAGAGACTGCAGCTGAAAACGGCAAAAGATTATGCAGACCGATTGGGGGTTCATGTAAATTATTTAAATAAAAAACTGAAAGAAAGTACGGGGAAAACCACTACGGAAATTATTGCAGAAAGGGTTATTCAGGAAGCAAAAATTCTTCTGAAACAGACCAAGTGGAATGTTTCTGAGATTTCCTATGCTCTAGGATTTGAGGAAATTGCTCATTTTTCAAACTTTTTCAAAAAGAAAACATCTCTCGCTCCTTTAGAATTCCGGTCATGATTTGAATTTTGCAAATTTAAGTTTGATTAAAGCAAACGCCTAAACCGTAAATTACCTGAACTTTGTCTCATTAAAATAAATCATTAAATAATGGAAACAAGAACAAAAATTGCTCTGATTACAGGCGGAAGCAGAGGATTAGGAAGAAATTCTGCTATTAAAATTGCCCAGAAAGGTCTTGATGTCATTTTAACTTACAGAACCAATAAGGAAGAAGCGGATAGAGTAGTAGAAGAAATTCAGTCTTTAGGACAGAAAGCAATTGCTTATCAACTGGATACAAAAGAGGTGAAAAGTTTTGATGCTTTTGTAAAAACGGTAGGAGATCACCTTGAAGAAAATACAGGCAGCCGAAATATCGATTATCTCATCAATAATGCAGGAACAGCTTTGTACTGCCCGATTCCGGAGGTTACCGAAGAGCAGTTGGACGATATGGTGGATATTCATTTCAAGGGTGTATTTTTCCTGACTCAGAAGTTTTTGCCTTTTATGAATGAAAACGGAGGAATCATCAACGTTTCGTCAGGATTGGCAAGGTTTGCATTGCCCGGATCTTCCGTATATGGTTCTATGAAGGCAGCGATTGATATGCTTACGAAATATCAGGCAAAAGAGCTGGGTGCAAGAAAAATTAAATCCAATGTTGTGGCTCCCGGTGCTATTGAAACAGATTTTGGCGGCGGAAGAACAAGGGATGATAAAAACATCAATGCTATGGTTGCCAATAATACCGCTTTAGGAAGAGCAGGAGTTCCCGACGACATCGGCGGAATAGTGGCTTTCCTGTGTACCGAAGAGGCAAGATGGATCAACGGACAGAGAATTGAAGCTTCCGGAGGTATGTTTTTATAATCTTAAATAAAAACTGGTGACAGAAATTATCAATGTCACCAGTTTTTTATTTCAACTTTTTTACTGCGAAAGATGCAAACACTTTAGTTTTTAAAGTTTACTACTTAAATGGAAAATTTGTCTAAACTTTTTTACCGCAAAAGATGCAAAAGATTGTAACACTTTAGTAGTTTAAGTTTAATACTTAAATGGAAAAAAGAACACATAAGTTTTAAAAAAAATCAAAGATTTTTTCTCTTTGCAGACTTTTGAAATACTTTAAATAAATCCAATAAAGTCTTTTGCATCTTTTGTGGTTAAATTTAAAAAGTTTAAAAAAATCAAAGATTTTTTTCTCTTTACACACTTTGAAATACTTTAAATAAACGTATTAAAGTCTTCTGCATCTTTTGCGGTTAAATTTTTTTTGAAATCTTTATAGTTTGCTAAATCAACGATCAACGAAATTACAGTTTAGACAAATTTTCCAAAGCTCTTTCTAAAGTTTCCTGCTTCTTGGCAAAACACAAACGGATAACATTTTCATTCAGTCTGTTTTTATAAAAAGAAGAGAAAGGAACACTTGCCACCTTATGATTAATCGTGAGTTCGTGAGCGAAATCAAGATCATTTTTGTCAGAAATCTTATCATATTTTAAAGCCTGAAAATAAGTTCCTTCGCAATCCAGTAATTCAAAAGAAGTATTGGCTAAACCCTGTCTCAAAAAATCTCTTTTTTCCTGAAAGAACTGATTCAGCTGATTGTAATGATCCGGATTTTTCATATACTCCGCCAAAGCAAGCTGCATCGGTGTATTCACGGAGAAAACATTAAACTGATGGATTTTCCTGAATTCGTCAGTCAGATATTTCGGAGCCGCACAATAACCTATTTTCCAGCCGGTAACATGAAACAGTTTTCCGAATGAAGCAACCAGAAGACTTCTGTTTTTCAGTTCGGGATATTTGCAGATGCTTAAATGCTGTTTTCCGTCAAAGACAATATTTTCATAGACTTCGTCACTTAAAATCAGGATAGAAGTTCCTTCCACAATTTTAATTAATTCCTGAATGTCATTTTCCTTTAAAATCTTTCCGGAAGGATTGTTCGGATTGTTCAGGATAATCATCTTTGTTTTTTCCGAGACTAAATTTTTCACAACATTCCAGTCGATTTCATAATCGGGAGCTTTCATCTCGAAACGTTTTACGATTCCTCCGAAAAGTTCTACGGTAGGTTCATAACAGTCGTAAGCCGGTTCAAAAATAATGACCTCATCCTCTTTTTTTACAAAAGTGGCAATTGCTGTGAAAATAGCCTGAGTTCCGCCTGCAGTAACGGTAATTTCAGAATCCGGATGATACACTGCCTGATGAGAATTTTCAATTTTTCCGGCAATTTCTTCCTTCAAACCGATCATTCCGCCCATCGGCGCATACTGATTAAAGCCTTTTTTAATGAAATGATCCACATGATCCAGCAATTCGGAATCCGGCATGAAATCGGGAAATCCCTGGGACAGATTGATGGCTTCATTTTCATTGGCAAGCTGCGTCATCTGACTGAAAATCGTAGTTCCCACATTGGAAAGTTTAGATAAAGGAAGTTGTATCATTAAAGGTTATTTTTTGTTGTTTCGAATTTAATTTATTTTTTACAATCAGGCGATATTTAGAGTTTTAAATTAATCACAAAAAACAAAAAGATTTTAATTTCAGATTATGTGAACAAGAATAGGCTATTTTACTAACTTACAAAGAAAAACCATCCGATTCCGGATGGCATTTTTGAAGATATGAATTGCATTACCTCGTTATGAGTAACTTTTGCGAAGTAGTTTTGGAGGACGATTTTATCTCAACAATATAAGTTCCCGGAAGAAGCTGTTCTGTGCTGAGCCTTATGGATTGTTTTCCGCTGTTCAGCATTTGAGATTTTTCAGAAGATATTTTACCTAAAGAACTGATGATTCTTAAAGTAATCAATTCGCTTTTTTCCAGATTGATATTTACGTCTACATAATCTTTTGCAGGATTAGGAGTAAGTTTTATACTCTCGAATGATAAAGTATTATCCGTAGCCGTATTTGCATTTTTTTGCACCACTGCGGTACTGATATCAAATCCGCCATCCATTACTGTTACCAGCGTAAGCTTTTCGTCATCATTTAAATTAACATTAATAGGAACCGATGAAGAAAAATTGCTGAAAGAAACACCTGTTTCCTGTGCGGTAGCATATTCTTTAATCTGGTTGCTTA
>NZ_JBBCQL010000331.1:0-3381 GCF_037149975.1 Chryseobacterium sp. VD8
CTGAAAATCTTCCTTCCATTGCTTTTACAGGAGGTTATGTGGCGGCAGACATTCCTAAGTTTTTAACAATTTACAATGCCGTAAATGTTGGCGTAGGAATTTCTTACAATTTATCAAATCTCTGGAAAGAAAACTCTTCGCTTAAGCAGTCAAAAGCAAAAGAAATGCAGCTGGCTGCAACCAATGAATTGCTAAACGACAACATCAAACTTGATGTAAACAGAGAATACCAGAACACAGATTATTCTAAAAAGAGAATTGCTGTTTTCGAAAAATCTGCAGAACAGGCTAACGAAAATTACAGAATTACAAAAAATAAATATGATAATGGTCTGGCTACAATGACGGAGCTTCTGGATGCAGATGCAGCACAGATTTCTGCGAATGTAGGGGTAATCAATGCCAAAGCAGATGCCGTTTTAGCCTACAGAAAACTATTGCAGACTACCGGAACTTTAACAAATAAATAAAATTAAGAACTATACCCACAATGGAAAATAATACTACACAAACGACTGAACCAAAAAAGAAAAAAAGTTTAGTTTTCCCTATCATATTAGCCGTAGTTTTAATCGGAGGAGGAATCTACGGTTACAGAACCTATTCTTACGGGCAGGTTCATGAAGAAACAGACGATGCACAGATTGCATCCAATATGGCTCCCGTAATTTCTAAAATTTCAGGATACGTAACGGAAGTAAAAGTAAAGGATAACCAGTTTGTAAAAAAAGGGGACACTTTGGTTATATTGGACAGCAGAGACCAGAAAATGGCTTTACAGCAGGCAGAAGCAGCTTTGGCAACAGCAAAAAGCAGCATCTCTAATGCGCAGGCTTCCACAACGGCAACTTCAAAAAATATAAATTCTTCTGAAGCAGCAGTTACAACAGCCAATGCACAGATTGAAGCCGCAAAAGTAAACGTTTGGAAAACTTCTCAGGATTTAAAAAGATATGCCAATCTTGTGAAAGATCATTCCATTACAGAACAGCAGTATGAGCAGGCGTTGGCAGCAAAACAGTCTGCAGATAAGCAGCTTCAGGTTTTAATCGATCAGAGAAACCAGATTGCACAACAAACGAATATTGCTTCTTCTCAGACAGCAGCAAGCTCTCAGCAGATCGGGGTGGCAAATTCCGTTGCAAAACAGAGAGAAGTGGATGTGGAAAATGCAAGACTGAATTTATCTTACACGGTAATTGTAGCACCGGAAGACGGATATGTTGGAAAAGTGCCGATTCAGGCAGGACAGTATTTGCAGGCAGGTTCGCAATTGTTTGCTTTGGTTAAAAATGACCAGAAATGGGTGATTGCCAACTTCAAAGAAACTCAGATTGATAAAATGGTGGAAGGACAAAAAGTAAAAATTGAGATTGATGCTTTCCCGGACAGAGAATTTGACGGTGTGGTAAGTTCTTTCTCTCCTGCAACCGGAGCTACGTTCTCTATACTTCCTCCGGATAATGCGAGTGGTAACTTCGTAAAAGTAGTGCAGAGACTTCCTGTAAAAATCGATTTTGTAAATCTTGATAAAGAGGTTTCTAAAAGACTAAGAACAGGGATGAATGTAAAAGCAGAAGTTTCTTTAAAATAAAATATAAAAACAAGTGAATTGTCAGCAATGCAGAAGCAGATCGGTTATGAGATGTAAATGAAGTAGTAAATTGACAATGAAAGATTGATAACTGCAATTCACTTTTTTCAAAAATATATATGATTATCTGTAATTTGTCATAATTGAAAAATCTTTGAGTTCTTTGCTGAGTGAATAGTTTATGCTGAGCTTGTCGAAGTAGCTTTGCGAACTTAAAAACAGTTAGTTTTTAAAAGAATCTTAGTGATCTTTGCGTTAAAAAGCAGTATAATTAATAACGGATTATCAAAAAAATATATAAGTGAATTGTCAATTTTTGAAGGAGAAGTCATTTTTTAATGAAATGAAATGAATTTGAAGATTGGCGATGAGGTCGATGCCGGATCAATGAAGCTGAGATCAGCGAAAGATGTGGAAATGATGAAGTTGATCCATGAAGAAGGTTCCGGTGTAAATGCAGAAAGATCAGGAAGAGGAAACAGGAAATGAAGAAGATTGATGAAGCAGTTACCGGATATGAAGAAGAATTTGATGATGAAATAATGAGGCAGAACAATGGCGCAGAATTGCGGTTTAATGAAGACAGATCATGCAGGGAACAATGCAGAAGGAAAAATCAGACAATGAAGAGGATGATTATTGACAATTCACTTTTTTAAAATTGAGAAATTTAGAGATTTGGAAATGCTTTGATGAAATTTTAATCAGCTAAATTTTTCTTAAACCTCATCCCCGTGATGAGAGAACAAAGTTGGTTCGTAAAAACTTGTTCATATTTCCGAATCTCAAATCTCTTGATTTTTAATACAACACTAAAAAAACTATGCAAGATTCATTAGTAGAATACGGAGCCCGAAGAGTAATCATTACGATTACGGCAATTCTTTGTGCTTTGCTTGAAATAGTGGATTCCACGATTGTAAACGTTGCCCTGAATGAAATGAAAGGGAATCTTGGAGCCACACTATCCGAAGTAGGATGGGTAATCACCGCATACGCCATCGGAAACGTAATTATTGTTCCGATGACGAGCTGGCTTTCCCAGCAGTTCGGGCGAAGAAACTATTTCGCGGCTTCCATCATTATATTTACCGTTTTCTCCTTTTTATGCGGAAATGCGACCAACATCTGGGAGCTTGTATTTTTCCGTCTTATGCAGGGAATCGGTGGGGGAGCGCTTCTGGTAACTTCACAAACCATCATCACGGAATCTTATCCGCTTGAAAAAAGAAGTATGGCACAGGCAATTTACGGACTTGGTGTAATTATCGGTCCTACATTGGGTCCGCCGTTGGGAGGATATATTGTGGATAATTTCAGCTGGCCTTACATTTTCTACATCAATATTCCGATCGGAATTGCGGCGACCTTAATGACGCTTCAGTTTGTAAGAAGTCCGAAGTATGCCGAAAAACGTAAAGTTTCGGATGTAGACTGGATTGGAATTGCATTATTGGCAATTACCGTAGGTTCCCTACAGTTTATTCTGGAAAGAGGTCATGAAGAAGACTGGTTTGCCAGCGGAATGATCGTTTTCTTTACCGTAGCTGCCGTTTTAGGATTTATCCTTTTCCTCTGGAGAGAGCTTACCTTTAAATATCCGATTGTAGAACTGCGTGTTCTGAAAAACGGAAACTTAAGAATCGGAACCGTGATGTCCTTCGTTTTAGGATTTGGTTTGTACGGCTCAACGTTTATCGTTCCTTTATATACCCAGAGTATTCTGGGATGGACGGCGCTTCAGTCGGGTGCTTTAATGATTCCGGCGGCCTTAACGACGGCTTTCA
>NZ_JBBCQL010000332.1:0-3380 GCF_037149975.1 Chryseobacterium sp. VD8
TTAATTTTCGATTTTCGTAATCACAGCATCTCCCCAAAGTTCTTCAATATCATAAGATTCTCTTACTTCTTTCTGGAAAATGTGGACTACTACGGAAACGTAATCTACCAAAACCCACATAGAGTTTTCGGTCCCTTCTACGTGCCAAGGTCTGTCTTTAAGGTCGTTTCTTACTTTTTTCTCTACACTTCCCGCTAACGCCGAAACCTGTGTATTTGAGTTTCCGCTGCAAATGATGAACGTTTCTGCTACTGAATTTTCGATATTAGAAAGATCAAAGATCATGATATCTTCACCTTTTACATCCTGGATAGCCTCTACAATTTTATCTATTAGCGCTTGTTTTTCTACTGTTTTATTCATTAAAAAATACTATAATCTGCAAATTTATTGTTTTTCTTTTACTTTAGCCTTATTTTTAGCCTTTTAAAGTCTTAAAGTTTTCTTAAATGAGCGCACTGTTTTATGTGAAAGAATGTTCTTCTACTAATGACGAAATATCTAAGTTTTTACTTTATGAAGATTCAGATTTTATTGCACTTCACACATTCAATCAGACGAAAGGTCGCGGACAGTACGGAAATACATGGTCTTCAACGGCTGAAAAAAATCTGGCGTATACTCTTGCTGTAAAGGCTGAACACTTTACAGTCTCGGATTTTATGTTCAATTATTATACCGCAATTGTCATAAGGGATTTCCTTGCCAATTTGACTGACGGCGACGTGAAAATAAAATGGCCGAATGATATGATTCTTAAAGGTAAAAAAATCGTCGGAATCCTGATTGAAAAGAAAAAATTTAATCAAAATCAATATTTTATTGCAGGAGCCGGATTTAATATTCTTCAGGAAAAATTTGAAATTTCCAATGCAGGATCGCTTTTAACGCAGACCGGAAGAAGTTTTGACCTGAATGATTTCACTTTACAACTTCATGATTTTTTAATCGAAAAACTGAAAAATATTCCTTCGGAAGAGGAAATTCTCAAACTTTTCAATGAACACCTGTTCCGCAAAGACGAAATATCGGTGTTCGAACTCGAAAAAACACGCCAAAATGGCATCATCAAAAAGGCTGATGAAAATGGTGAACTCTGGATTGATCTTGAAAATGACGGACTACGATCTTTCTATCACAAAGAAATAAAATTACTTTACTGATTGGCTCTTTTAATGTAAAGAAAGGCAGCAAGCGGGAAAAAAATCATATTCGGAAGCCACATTGCCAAAGCGGGCGAAATACTTTTATTTTCCGAAACCACTTTTAAAGCTTCAAAGGAAAATACAAAAACAAAGGCTAAAGAAATACCCAAAGCTAAGTTAATCCCCAATCCTCCTCGTTTTTTCTGTGAAGAAAGCGACAGCGCCAAAAAGGTAAGAATAACGATGGAAAATGGCATCGAAGTTCTTTGGTGAAGCTCGTTTAAGTGCGCATTCAAGTTGCTGTTACCTTTTTCAGTTTCTCTTTTGATGAATTTTATCAGTTCCGGCGTTGTTTTATTTTGCCCTAAAAGTTCATTCGGGAAAAGTTCTTCAGGATCATGACCGTATTTTTTCTTCAGATCAAAACCGCTGGACAACTTTTCTGTATCGTCTTTATTGATGGTTTTTTCCGTGTAGGAATTCAGTACAAATTCTTTTTTGTCTTTATCACACGAAACATCAGAAGCCTTTAACTCATACGTCATTCTTCTGTCCTTATCAAACTTCTGATAGACGAATCCGGAACCTCTTTTTTCTCTTTTATTCCATGAATTGATAAAGATATACTCCGTTTTGCTTAATTGCGCAGAAACGGGAGCCGTTCCTAAAACCTTCTCTTTATTGGTTGCATTGTAGGTATAGGCTTCAAGCTGATTTTTCTGAATATTTGCCCAGGGAAGCAAAAAGTGATTGATTCCCAATGACAAAACAGCAATAAACAAGGATGTAAGCAAATAAGGTCTTGCAAACCTGTGAAAACTCGCTCCACTACTGATGACGGCAACAATCTCGGTATTGTTTGCCATTCTTGAGGTAAAATAAATCACCGAAATAAAGACGAGGATCGAAAGGAACGTCATGACCAGATTCACGATCCAGAAAGGATAAAAATGAATCAGGAAGTACGTAACATTAAGTTTCGGGTCTAATGCTGTTGCATTTTCAATTCTTGGAATTTTCTGCTGAACATCGATTACCAAAACAACAATAGACAGCAATATCAGCATGAAACTGAATGTTCCAAGGTATTTTCTAACGATATATCGGTCTATTATCTTAAGCATTTTACTGCGTTTTATTTTTAATTATAATCTCTGACGAAGAATTGGAACCACCGAATTTTTCCACTGATAGAAATCTCCTGCCATAATATGTTCTCTTGCCACTTTTACCAGATCCAGATAAAAGGCTAAATTATGAATGGAAGCAATCTGTTTTGCAAGATATTCTTTAGAAACAAACAAATGTCTTACGTACGCTTTAGAATATTCTCTGTCTACGAAACTTGTTCCAAATTCGTCCAGAGGCGAAAAATCTTTCTTCCACTTTTCATTTTTCATATTCATTACCCCTTTCCAAGTGAAAAGCATTGCGTTTCTGGCATTTCTTGTCGGCATTACACAATCCATCATATCGATTCCCAAACCGATGGATTCCAGGATATTCCACGGAGTTCCCACTCCCATTAAATATCTCGGTTTTTCTTTTGGCAGAATATCGGTAACCTCATCTGTAATTCTGTACATTTCTTCTTCAGGCTCGCCTACGGAAAGACCGCCGATTGCATTACCTTCCGCTCCGGCTTCCGCAATGACTTCTGCGGAAATTTTTCTTAAATCGGAAAAAGTAGATCCCTGAACAATAGGGAAAAGTCTTTGCTTGTGACCGTACAATTCAGGATTGTTTTCCGTCCATTCAATACATCTTTTTAACCAACGGTGTGTAAGTTCCATGGATGTTTTTGCCTGATTGTATTCGCATGGATACGCCACACATTCATCAAAAGCCATAAAAATATCGGCCCCGATCTGTCTTTGGATCTCCATCGATTTTTCAGGAGAGAACATATGGTAACTTCCGTCGATGTGAGATTTGAATCGGGCTCCTTCTTCAGACATTTTTCTGCTGCTCGCCAGCGAAAACACCTGAAAACCTCCCGAATCCGTAAGAATCGGCAGATCCCAGTTCATGAATTTATGCAAACCTCCTGCTTCCTGCATGACTTCCATTCCCGGACGAAGGTATAAATGATAAGTATTTCCCAGAATGATCTGAGCTTTGATATCTTCTTTTAATTCTCTCTGATGAACTGTTTTTACACTTGCAACGGTTCCTACAGGCATAAAAATAGGCGTCTGAATCTTACCGTGATCCGTGGTAAGTTCTCCCGCTCTC
>NZ_JBBCQL010000333.1:0-3360 GCF_037149975.1 Chryseobacterium sp. VD8
GTTTTTCAGGTTATTTCCGCTTGCTCCTTTTAAAACAATATTTTTTCCGTTTCCTTTACGTCTTTCCGCAGGAACTTCGATCTTTCTTTTTCCGTTAATATATTGTGCCGTAATAGTATCTGCTTTTACCAGATCTTTCGGTTTTCCCTGCCATAGAATTTCCCCGCCGAACTTTCCGGCTCTCGGACCGATGTCTAAAACCTCATCGGCTTCCAGAATCATGTCTTTATCATGCTCTACCACCAAAACAGAATTTCCGATATCCCGAAGATTCTTTAAAGAATTAATCAATCTTTCATTGTCTCTCTGGTGCAGTCCAATAGAAGGCTCGTCTAAAATATAGAGAACATTCACCAATTGAGAACCAATCTGCGTAGCCAGACGAATTCTTTGAGATTCTCCACCCGAAAGCGTTTTTGAACTTCTGCTCAGACTCAAATAATCCAAACCGACATCTAATAAGAATTGCAGCCTTGTTTCAATTTCCTTTAAAATTTCATGCGCAATGATGGCATTTTTCTCAGAAAATTTATCCTTAACATCAGCAAGCCAGTCCTTTAAATCAATTAAGCTTAAAGCATTTACCTCAGCAATATTCTTTCCGTCGATTTTAAAGCTTAAACTCGAAGGCTGAAGACGGGTTCCTTTACATTCCGGACAGGTTTCTTCCGTGGTGAAATGTCTTTCCAGCAGAATCGCTTCATAAGACTCCCTTTCTTCGATAATTTCTTCCATGAAAGGAATCAGACCGTCAAAGCTGATTTTGATTTTTTTCGTAATTCCGGCGTATTTTAAATCTTTGTTGAATTCTTTATGACAGCCGTTGTAAATGTAGTCTAAGGCTTCTTCCGGAATATCCTGAATCGGAGTTGCCATTCCCAATCCGAAAATTTCCAAGATATTTTTAATCTGAGAAAGCACCCATTTATTAGACTTTAAATCTTCCAATGGCAGTAAACCTCCCTGATTGATGGATAATTTAGGGTTTTCAACAAAATAATCGGTATTGATTTTCTTGATGGTTCCCAAACCTTTACAGCTCGGGCAGCTTCCTTTCGGAGAGTTGAAAGAAAACGTATTCGGTTCCGGCAAAGCCAGTGAATGACCGGTTTCGGCATCCATTAAATTTTTAGAAAAATATTCGATGTCTTTACTTCCCAGTTTCTGAATTCCGATCAGTCCCTCTCCCATTTCCATCGCTGTGCGAAGAGATTTTTCCATTCTCGCTTCCGAAGCAGATTCCCCGATAATCCAGCGGTCGATGACGATGTCGATATCGTGGGTTTTATAACGGTCGAGTTTCAGATCATATTCAATGTCCTGCAGTTCACCATCAATTCTTGCCTGTCCGTATCCTTTTTTTGCCATCTGCACAAAAAGTTCGTGGTAATGTCCTTTTCTGGATCTTACCACAGGCGCCATCAGCATGATTTTTTCCCCTTTATAATTTTCTTTGATGGTTTCTAAGATTTGTTCTTCGGTATAACTTACCAGTTTTTTTCCTGTCGTTTGAGAATACGCATCGGAAACTCTGGCAAATAAAAGACGAAGGAAATCGTACAGTTCCGTCACAGTTCCTACCGTAGAACGCGGGTTTTTGTTGGTAGTTTTCTGTTCGATGGCAATTACAGGAGATAATCCTTCAATTTTATCGACATCGGGACGCTCCAGACCTCCCAAAAACTGTCTTGCGTACGCAGAAAACGTTTCGATATAACGGCGCTGTCCTTCCGCAAAAATCGTATCAAAAGCCAAGGATGATTTTCCGCTTCCCGAAAGTCCCGTAATAACGACCAGTTCGTTGCGTGGAATTTTTACATTGATGTTTTTAAGATTATGTTCACGTGCGCCGTAAACTTCTATATATTCTGTTGATTTACTCATAATTCGGGGTGATCTTACCTGAAAATCACGATGTGCAAAATTACGGAAATTTTAGCAATTTTCAGTGTTAAAAAGTGTTAGTTTATCCTTACAAAAATGATGCGAAATTATTCGGAAGCCATTTGTTTTTTAATGATTTTGGAAAATTATTATAACAACTGTACCACAAGAAATTTGCTTTTCATGAATCTTTGATTACAATTGGGTTTTTTCAAAATAAAAGATGAGTCTTTTTAAAGCAGATTCTGTATTGGAAAGTCAAGCAGATTCTTCAGAATTTTAATTACTTTTACACCGGATAAAGCATTATCATGAACCGACTGCGAGAACATATCGAAGCCATTACACCGCTTACAGACGAAGAGTTTGATTATGTCAGAACTTTTTTCACTTTAAGAAAAGTCCGTAAAAATCAGTTCCTGATTCATGACGGAGACGAAGTGAAATATGAATTTCTTGTTCTTGACGGAATTTATAAAGTCTATTATATTGATGAAAACGGCAAAGAACATATTCTTCAGTTTGCCAAAAAAGACTGGTGGATGTCCGATTATATAGGATTTTTTAAACAGCAAAATTCCAAAATGTTCATTGAATGCCTGAAAGCAGGTGAAGTGGTAAGTCTTACTCTCGAAGGAAGAAATAGACTCGCAGCAGATCTTCATAAGATGGATCATTTTTTCAGGATTAAATTAACGAACGGTTATATTGCGCTTCAGCAGAGAATTATGATGCTTTTATCGGGAACGCCGCAACAGCGTTATGAAGAATTTGTAAGATTATATCCTGATCTGATTTCGGAAGTTCCTAAAAAATACGTCGCAGAATATCTCGGCGTAAGCAGGGAAACTTTAAGCAGGCTGTATTCTAATACCAATAAATAGTTTTTAAATTTTTCACTCAGTAAAATTTTTAACGAGTCATGTCATTCTGATTGAAATTTTGCGAAGCATTATGAAATGAAGAATCTTTTTGAATAATCTCCCGCTGATTGTACAGATTACGCAGATTTTTTTTAAATCTAAAATTGTTTATCCTTTCTCGAATGCATTTACAGCATCTTTGTCATCCTGTAAGGATCTTAGCAATAAAAGTAATAAGAGACTCTTGACAAGCTCAGAGTGACACGGCGAATACGAAACGAAAGACAAAACAATTAATAATTGTTAACAGCTTTTTTCACTCAACAAAATATTCAATAACCTGTGTCATTCTGATTGAAATTTTGTGAAGCATTATGGAATGAAGAATCTTTTTGATAGTCTCCCGCTGATTGTGCAGATTACGCAGATTTTTTTTCAATTTAAAATTGTTTGTCTTTTCTTAAATGCATTTGCAGCATCTTTGTCATCCTGAAAGGATCTTAACAATAAAGATAATAAGAGACTCTACGACAAGCTCAGAGTGACACTGCGAATACGAAATGAAAGACAAATGAAGAATCTTTTTAAACACTAATGCCACAAATCTTTTTAC
>NZ_JBBCQL010000334.1:0-3327 GCF_037149975.1 Chryseobacterium sp. VD8
AATACGAACAGGTAAAAAATGCTTTGCGTATAGACGTAAAAACAAAAACACTGCCTGCAAAACAGTAAGCTCTGGTTTACAAAATAAATAAGAACGGATTCTCGATGGATTGGGATTAAATCTCGGTTCCTGTTGAGATTAAGTAAGTTTGAATTTAAAATTTGAAATCCCGATAACTCGGGATTTTTTTGTTTTGCTATTGATGACTTTTAAAGATTAATCAACACGCTTGAAATTTGCTTTATTGTTATCATATTTAGATTTACGGTTTTCCACAATTTCCTCATATGTGCTTTATCTATATTTGAAAAATAATAACCAACATCTATTATAATGATAACTTTTACAACAATTTTAGTGCTTTTATTTATCGTGTTACTGGTCAATTTCCTGATAGTAAGATTTAGAGAAAATAAATTTCCTGATAAAACTAAAAATGAAAACTTACGATCAACAGAAAAAGTTAGACAAACAGTTTTGACTTCGGGACTAGCAATGATATTTATTGCAATGCTATACATTAATTTTTTTTATAAAACAGAATCTGAAATAGCAGCTGAAAAAGAAAGGAAGGAAAAATCAGATAAGATTTCAGCAGAAAAATTAGCACGAGAAAATGATATAAAAAGATTGGGCTTAACATCAACTGAAGTTGAAATTTTACTTCAACATGAAATTCCCGTCAATAATTTAGCAGATGAAGTCAAAAATGCTTATGAAATCTTAAAATCGCAAAAGTATTTTGTAGACACTGAGATTATAAGGTTTACAGGGCTAGCTAAAAAAACTAAAGGTTCTGAATTTGCAAAAAGAATTGAGAAAACCAAAGATTCATTAATAAAAAATAAAGATGCAATTGGCAAAAAACAGATTGCTGATTTAGATAGAAAGACCTCTTTGGAAGAATCTAAAATGCGATTGAAATATGGAGAAAATCTTAGAAATTTATTGTTAGACAAAGGCTTAGATATTAAAGTTACAGTTTTTGGCAAAGACAATAAAAAAATCAGGTTGACCTATATTCTCTTTAATGATGTATGGTTTCGAAAATTTGAAACATTGGACTATTTTGATATGATCCACGAAAAAGGCTTTAATCATATTGAGTTATCAGATGGATACGACTACGCTAGATGGATGCAATATGGTAAATAGCATGCCTAAATTATAATATTAGTATTGACCAAAACTAACGCATAAATCGTTCAAAAGGATTTTTATTATATCAACAATATAAATCATGATTTTTTGAGTTATCTATTAAATTATTTCTGTATTAGATAAGTGTATAAAAAAACGAATAAAATTTTTTGAATATCCGTTAAACAACCTATTACTATGCATTGATATGAAAATCAATCATTTATAATAGGCACTTCGACAAGCTCAGTGTGACACCTCTAATACTAAACGCTTGATTTTTAGCGATGTCAAGCTGAGCCTGTCGAAGCTTTAGGTTAATAAACGGACAATCAAATAAAATTTTTATATTAATTTAGAGAACAGAAATTTTTATTCAGTCACAAATTATTATCTTTATAAATATTAGTAAACTATTTTAACCATGAATTTATTAAATTCAAAAATCAGTAATCCCGACATTTATGTATATGTAGAAGAATTTAATAAAAAAAAGAAGACCGTTCTTATCGATTTTTTTGATTCAAATTATTATCAAGTTTTTACCAATGAAATGGGTATTGAATATAATCTTGATAGCCCCACAATGGTTATGTTGAATGGTTATCGATATAATATTAAAGAAGACACAATTTACAAGATAAATTTAGATGTAATTGATTTTTTGAGAAATAATATTAATTTAATCTCACAAAACGAAAATTCTTTTCTAATTGGATTTACTATAAATGTAGAAAATATTGAGACAAAAATTTTTGGATCTTCGATTTCAGTAAAAAAATTAGATGGATATTTTAATAGATACATAGATTTATCAAAATTTACATTTGATATAAAGGGAAAATTAAAGGTGATTATAAGAAATGTGGGACATGGTAACTGGAATGAAATACTTTCTAATGATGAGGTGAAAATTGTTTTTGATGCAGGAGCATCATTAAATGAATCAAAGTCGAATATCAGAAAAATAATTGACAACAGAAATATTGAATATAATAATGCAAAACCCATTTTAATACTATCACATTGGGACAAAGATCATTACCATGCATTATTAGGAATGACTGATTCAGAGTTAAGAAATAATTTTTCGGCATTTATTTGTAGGAGTAATAAGCCAAATCTAACGTCAAGAAAACTTTTTTCTAGAATAGAAAATGCCTTAGGAATAGCAAAAACTTATCCAATCAGTGCAAATGTAAAAAATTCTAAACGTGGAGTAGTTTTGTTTAAAAATATTAATCCTATCACAGATCAAATTGTTTTGTATAATGCAGAAGAACATAAAGATAGGAATATTTCCGGCTTAGTTTTGTCAGTCAAATCAAAAAATAATAGTGTGATTTTATCTGGTGATTGTCATTATGGACAAATTTCGCGAGATATTCTTCCTCATCTGAATTTTAAACATCAACATCATCTTGTTGTGCCTCACCATGGAGGAAATGCGGGTAAATACATTTACGAAATTCCAAAAAATGCTATTCCAGGGAGAGCAATAATTTCTTCAGGAAAAAATAGTTATGGACATCCTTTAACAAAAAATATTGACTCATTAAAATCGAATCGTTACATAGTTGAGCAGACTATACGTACAAATAATGATATAATTATTCAGCTTTAAAAATTGATCAAAATTTAAAATTAACTTTACGATTTTGTATAATATCCTAAATATATTCATTATTACTTAGTTAAGAATGATATTCTGGTTTATTATAATATATGTATTTGAAATCCCAACTCTCGTCAGGATTTTTAATGTATTTCTTTTAAAGCCCAGCCATTTCAAAGAATTTTGATAACTTAATATTTTGGGCTTCACAAATTCTCATGATGGTAATTAAACTGATCTGATAATTTTCATCTTCTCTAATTCTTCTTACTGTCTTTTCGTCAATGTTATTTTCATTAGCAAATTGGCTGTTATTATTCATAGGAATAACCCATTTATCCCTTATAAATTCAACGATCTTTCTATTTGCAGTTTCCACAGAAGCAAATAAAAGCGTAATTCTGTAAAATAATTCGGATTGAAATCCGAATTGAGGTGATTTTTTATTACTTTTGTAAGCAGATTAAAATCAAAGCAACCCAAAAAACAATAAAAACACAAAACCTTCTTCGTATGAAAAAGAACAGCATAGACTTTGAATCCCGCTTTTGGTGCGGTCGGAAGAAACATTC
>NZ_JBBCQL010000335.1:0-3320 GCF_037149975.1 Chryseobacterium sp. VD8
ATGGTAAAATCTTTTATTAAGACGGATTATTCCTTTCGAAAAATTGGAATTGGAAGGTCTTTCGTCATAAAAATCCACTTCAGCGCCCAGTTCAGAAAGTCTTCGGGCTATTGCCTTTTCATATTTGAAAAAGCTAACCGACAGAAAAAGTATTTTTTTATCTTTTAAACAGATCATTTTAAAAGTCCTTTTACTTTCATTTCTTCAAGGGACTCTTTAAATTTTACATCCTGAATATTCTGCTGCAATACCCAATTGGTAAATTTGGACATTCCTTCCTCAAAGGATATTTTCGGCTGAAAATTTAATTTTGATTTAATCTTGCTGATGTCTGCAAAATTATGTCTGATGTCTCCCAGACGAAACTGCCCGGAAACATTAATTTCAAAATCTATGTTATAGAATTTTCTGAAATTTTCCGCTACCGTAGTTACAGCCGTTGAAACTCCTGTTCCCACGTTGAAAACTTCACCGTTCGCCGCATCATTTTCAATACAACGGATTGTTGCTTCCACGGCATCATCCACATGAATAAAATCTCTGGATTCGTTACCGTCTTCAAAAACATTAATATCGTTTCCATTAAGAATCTGGGACGAAAAAATAGATAAAATTCCTGTGTAAGGATTTAAAAGTGACTGTCCTTCTCCGTAAACGTTCTGAAACCTCAGCGCAACCGGAGCAACTCCCATGGAAGAACAGGCAGTCATTACCATCTGTTCCTGGGTATATTTTGTAATTCCGTAGATGGAAGTGGGATGTATTTTAGACTCTTCGTCCGTTGGCAAAGCGCGAAGAATCTGCCCATCGGGATAAATAATTTCAAAATTTCCTTTTCGCATTTCTTCTACGTTTCTGGGTCTGGGATAAATCAGTCCCAATTCGGGATGAAGATATTTTCCTTCTCCATAAACCGCTCTGGAAGAGGCAATAATTACTTTTTTTACCCGATGCGGTTTATTAACCAGCAGATCCAGCATTTTTGCTGTCCCGGAAACATTCACATCCGTATATTTTTCGATCTGGTACATGGATTGTCCGGTTCCCGTTTCTGCCGCAAAATGCACAATAACATCCTGTCCGTCAATCGCTTTTTCCCAGTCTTCAAAATGAGCAACATCTCCTTTAATGAAATTTATCTTTCCTGAAATATTTTTGTACAAAGGCGAATCCTCATCAGGATTTTCTCCGTGAATCTGAGAAGAAAGATTATCTAAAACTGTAATTTCATACCCCTTCTTCTTAAGTTCCAAAGATAACTTACTTCCAATAAATCCGGCTCCTCCCGTGATGAGTATCTTCATGCTGTGTTTGTGAAAATGTTATTTTTTTCTGTTTAAATTATAATAAAAAGTCCTAAGCAACAAAAGTAAATATTTTGCTTTATAAAACAGCTTAAATGTGGTATATTGGATAACGTTTATTTCTTTTAAAATATACATTTCCTTCAGATTTTTTTTAAAACCTTTCGCCATTTCTGGGAGATTGGCAGATAAACCCGAAACTCCGAAACTTCTTTTTCCCTTACCTACGAGAACCAGACTTTCATTCAGAATGTACATTTTATTTTTCAGAGAAACCTTCATCCAGTAGTTTACATCTTCCGCATACCGCTGGTCTGCATCAAAATAGCCTGTATTTTCCAGAACTTTTCTCCTGAACATTACCGTAGAAGGCTGTGCTTCGTTTCTTATCAGAAGTTTTCTGAAGGTAATTTCTGCAAGACCATTTTTTACACGGTACGGAAAAAGGATTTTATTATTATTTCTTGCCGTGGAAAGAAAGTCTATTTCAGGACGATTATTTTCAAAATATTGTATCTGTTTCTCGGTTTTTGCAGCATCCCACTCATCATCTGCATCCAGCAAAGCAATATAATCTCCTTTTGCTACTTTCAGTCCTGTATTTCTTGCGCTTGATACTCCGCCGTTTTCCTGATGAAGCAAGGTTATCGAAAGCTGCGGATTATCCTTCATGTAATTTTCAGCTATAGTAGCGCTTTCGTCTGTGGAACCGTCATTCACAATGATAATTTCAAATTTTTCCAGAGGAAAAGTCTGATTTTTCACAGAATCCAGAGCAGAAACAATGGATTGTGCAGCATTATACATCGGAATAATTACGGAAACCATCTATACTTTTATATTATTTTTAAAAATGCTCAAAATTAAAGCGGTCATTACAAACGGCATCGACATATTGAAAAAACTGATATCAAAATATGAATTAACAATCATATTCTCATAGCCATATTCTGCAAAAAACATCGCAAACGGAACAAAAACACAGATAAACAGTAAAGCTCCTGACCAAAACAGAGTTTCATAAAAAGATTTTACTTTAAATGAAAGTATACAGCCTGCAACAATATAAGAAATACTTAATATCAAAGGTTGTTTTCCTCCCTGAATAACAAAAGGATTATGCTTCAGGAAAACATCAAAATCCGGAGCATTATGAAAGAAAATATAGCAGACTGCAGCCATTGTAACTAAAAATACAGCAGCAAAACGAAGTTTTTCCTGTATTGAAAAATCAAGAAACTTCTTAAACATTAAAACCGTAAGCGGAATCACAGCAGAAAGTCTCGTTAATAAAACTAAAGCGGATAAAAACGATACAACCGCAGAATTTATCTTTTTTTCTTTGATGAATTTTTCCCAAATTAAATGAACAAATCCTGCAATGATGATAAAATTGGAAAACAAATCGCTTTTAACATAAATTTCCCACAGATAACTGGGCGAAAGGAAAAGCAGCACCAAAACCGCAAGTCTCTGCCTGTAATTATTAAAAATTTTAAAAATTAAATATGCAAAAAGCAGAAAAGAGAAAGACTGCAGATACCCTACACTTCCGAAAAGCAGGTAAAAAGGCATCCCAAACACAATAAGAATCGGCAGATTGGAAGACTCTCTTCCCATATGATCCGGAATATTGTATGGATACTGTCCGTTGAAAACAGCCTTAATTCCGATTTCCATTGCCGACCAGCGATCAACATTCAGCGTATTTCCATCCACTTTATAATTCAGATAAATACTGATGAGAAAGAAGAAAAATATTCCCAGGAAAAAAGCCGTTTTATAAAAAAAATCTTTGAAATGAACTTTTAGATAAAAGAAACCCAACCCTAAAAATACAGCAAGATATCCTGCCAAAAGCGGGATGTTATACTGTTCACCGTATTTAATGATAAAAAGAGAATTTACAGCAAGATAAATACAGACCAGACTGTAGGTTTTCAGTTTTTCTGATATTGGGATATTTGAAAATGCAGCTTCCATGAAGAATATTAGTTTTAAGAATTTCCTTCATTA
>NZ_JBBCQL010000336.1:0-3295 GCF_037149975.1 Chryseobacterium sp. VD8
TATTATTGGGTAAGAGCAAACTGCAGCGGTGCAGCAAGTCAGAGCGCGTGGTCTTTTTCAGGCACATTCAAAACATTATGCGGAGCCATGACTTCCATGTTTGAAGATTTTGAATCTTATACAACAGGAAATATTGTACCGGATTGCTGGGCAAGAATTATTGATACCAACGGAAGCCAGACGATTACAACGACAACACCGGCTTCAGGCGTAAGAAATATTTATCAGTATAGCTCAACGACTCAAAATCCCACAACTGTTGTTCTTCCTCAGTTCAGCAATATTAATGCAGGAACACACTGGTTAAGATTAAAAGCAAGAGTAAGCACTGCGACAGGAACGCTGAATGTAGGATATGTAACTGATCCTGCAAACAGCTCAACATTTGTATTGTTACAGGCTTTAAGCATTAGCAATACCACTTATGGCTCAACAAGCGAATATTCTGTGATCGTTCCTTCCTCTGTTCCTTCCAATGCAAGATTGGCGATCAGAAATACGGCAGACGGAAAATCTTACTATTACGATGATGTATACTGGGAACCTCTTCCGTCATGTTTTGCTCCTTCTGCATTAACTTCGTCTAATGTTTTGGCAAACAGCACAGGAATTTCATGGACGGCTCCGGCTTCAGCTCCGGCAGCAGGATATGAATACTATTATTCTACAGGCAGCACGGCACCAATGGCAGCAACTACTGCATCGGGAACCAGTACAGCCACTTCAACAATCATCAACGGACTTTCTCCGGCTACAACTTACAACATCTGGATAAGATCTGCATGCAGCAGTTCAAATAAAAGTACCTGGTGGGGACCTATTTCGGTTACAACTGCATGTGCCACATTATCTGCGCCGTTTTCTCAGACTTTTGATAATGCAACCGTACCGAACTGCTGGACGAATACCAATCCGGGAAGTACAACAGCGAATCTTTTATGGAAATTTTCAGGAAGCGCCGATTATGGAGCCAACCTTGCCAATAATGGAAGAGCTGCAGGAACTTATGCGTGGGTAGACGCGAGTTCTCCGTACAGCGGAGCGGGAGCCAATACAGTACAACTGGTCACCCCTTCAATAAATTTAACTGGATTAACATCTCCTTATATTTCTTTTGAATGGTTTAAAAATCACTCTACCTCTACAAGTACTACAGTAAGCCCTTCAACGTATGACAATAACAAACTTATCGTAGAAGTAAACAGCGGAAGCGGATGGGTTTCTTTGTGGAGCGACACTTCTAATTCCAACCAGTGGAGATCTGTAGGAATTCCTTTGCCATCCTCTTATAACGGTACCACTATTCAGGTGAGATTTACGGTAGATAAAAATGTAAACGGGAACGGTTATTTTTATGATGATGTATTGCTGGACAATGTTGAGGTAAAACAGAATCCTATTCTGGCAACAAGTGAAGTTTCAGCGGCTAAAAATGCAGTTCAAATATATCCGAATCCTTTCAAAGACACTGTAAGCATTTCAGATATTGAAAAAGTAAAATCCGTGAGCATCAGCGATGTTTCAGGAAGAATAATTAAAACTGTTGAAAATCCTTCAAGAGAAATTAATGTAAGCACATTAAATTCAGGATTATACCTGTTGATTATCCAATTGAAAGACGGTTCTCAGTATACCGTAAAAGCAATAAAAAATTAAGCAATATACGCTGCTTTAAACAAACTCATTTTAAATTTAACCGCAAAAGAGACAGAAGACTCTATTAAAGTATTTCAAAAGTCTGTAAAGAGAAAAAATCTTTGATTTTTAAACTTATGTGCTCTTTTTCCATTTAAGTATTAAGCTTAAACAACTAAAGCGTTACAATCTTTTGCATCTTTTGCGGTAAAAAAAAGTTTAGACAAGTTTAATATAAATACCAACGATGACAGTTGGTATTTATATTAATTTAAAATTTTACAAAATGGAACATCAAAACAAAACTATTTTTAAAGAGAAGTTCGATAAAAATGTTGAAAAAATTATAAATATTTTAAAAGGAACAGGATTTAAAACTTCAGAGATCCTACTTGAGGTTCAGAAGTCTCCCCGTCGGTTAACAATTTATGAAAGTCTTCAATTTTCATTTCAACGGATATTGTAGAACCATCTGTAAGTTTTACAGTAATATAGTTTGTTCTGCCACGAGATTCTTCGTGTACTGATGAAACACTGGCTGTATTAATGATAGCTTTTCCATTAAAGCCATCAAGCTCGATAAATTTAGTCATAATTTTATGTTTTTTTATTTATCAAATATACAAATAAACCATTTACATTTTGTATATCTAGAGAAATATTTATAGACCAAAAGCAAGCGTTAGTTTTAAATATGTTCTATAAAGTAACTTATAATTAACAAAAATTAATTATTAATATTTACATTCGCAGAGGTATGTAAAAATGTATCTGCTTCCAGAACCTCCGGAATTTCCGGAGGTTTTATTTTGGTAATTCGGGCAAATCTATTTTTTCCGTTTTAGAGGATAACGTTTTTAAAAAAGCTTCCAGCTGTGCAATTTCTTCATCCGATAGTTCAAGCATTCTCACCATACCCGATTTTTGAGAATGTAAAGTAATTCCTTCATACACGGTAGATCTTTTCTGTGAATATTCGGGATTTCCCTTGCTGTAAAATTCAATCACTTCTTTTAAACTTGTCATAGAACCGTTGTGCAAATAAGGTGAAGTTTTAGAAACCTCCCTTAAACCCGGAACCCGAAATTTTCCTGCATCATCTGCCATTTTTGTCACCATATATCTGCCTAAATCCTCCCCTTTTTCTCCCAGTAAGGAAGTTCCCACATTTTCAAAACGGTTATTCGAAAAATATCCCGAATTGTGGCAGTTGATACACTGCGCTTTTGTTCTGAAAAGATGAAGCCCCATCAATTCATCATTGGTATACACCTCCTGTTTTCCGTCGATAAATAAATCAAACTTACTCGGAGAACTTTTTACGGTTCTTTCAAAAGTGGCAATAGCTTTGGAAATACGGTCTTTGGTAACGGTTTTATCGCCAAAAGCTTTTTCAAATAAAACTTCATAACCTTTTATCTTTGCAATTTTTCCTGTGGCAATATCAATATGTTCGCTCATTTCACGCTGATCCTGAATCGGCATCTGCGACTGTTCTTCCAGAGATTTTGCTCTTCCGTCCCAAAATAGAGATTTTGCAAAAGCGGCATTCAGGATAGTCATTGCGTTTCGGGTTCCGAGCTGTCTGTCGTGTCCGAAAGAAAACGTTCTGCTGTCGCACCATCCCAATTCCGGATCGTGGCATGAAGCACAGGCAATC
>NZ_JBBCQL010000337.1:0-3281 GCF_037149975.1 Chryseobacterium sp. VD8
TTTTGCGGTCTGCCCTGATTCATACTCTTTCAAAATTGCCAAAATTTGGCTGTCTGTAAATTTACTTGTTCTCATATCCTAAAATTAATTGTTTTTTCTCGTTAATCTTAGGGTTATAAATTGTCCAGTTTTTAGGGAGACTTACACCACAACCATGATGGAGTCTCAAAAAACAGCACAGTACCCATCTGCAAAAAGGTTTAAAATCCTCGTCTTAAATTTCTAAACAATTTACTTAAGGGCACTTTAAACAATTTCTGGGCAAAATATCTTTATAAAACAATCATAATCACTAAATTTGTGAGTCTTAAAAAAAATCAAATAATAAATTACAGTATAATGTCAGACAAATCAAAAATCTATTACACCCTTACGGATGAGGCTCCCATGTTGGCTACACACTCGTTTTTACCGATTGTAAAAGCTTTCACAAAATCTGCAAACATCGAGATCGCCGTTCCGGATATTTCTTTGGCTGGAAGAATTTTAGCAAACTTCCCGGAATTTTTGAAAGACGATCAGAAGATCGGCGACGCTTTGGCTGAATTGGGTCAGCTGGCAACTCAACCTGACGCAAATATCATTAAATTACCCAACATATCCGCTTCTGTTCCACAGCTGGATGAAGCAATTGCTGAACTGCAGTCTAAAGGTTTCGCGGTACCGAATTATCCGGCTGAACCTAAAAATGACGACGAAAAAGCAATTAAGGCTAAATATGCCAAAGTTTTAGGAAGTGCCGTAAATCCTGTATTAAGAGAAGGAAATTCTGACAGACGTGCTCCAAAAGCCGTTAAAAATTACGCAAAAGCAAACCCTCACAGAATGGGCGACTGGGCTTCTGACAGCAAAACAGATGTTGCCCATATGAACTCAGGTGATTTCTACGGTACTGAGACCTCAGTAACGGTAGAGAATGCTACAAAATATAAAATCGTTTTCAAAGGAAATGACGGTTCCGAAACGCAACTGAAAGACTTAGCTAATCTTCAGGCAGGAGAAGTAATTGATTCTTCCGTAATGAATCTGAATGCTTTGAAGACTTTCGTACAGGAAGCGATTGAAGAGGCAAAAAACAGAAACGTTCTTCTTTCTGCACACCTTAAAGCAACCATGATGAAAATCTCCGATCCGATTATTTTCGGAGCCATCGTAGAAACGTTCTTCAAAGAGGTTTTCACAAAATATGCAGAGACATTCAAGTCTTTAGATGTTAATCCAAACAACGGTCTGGCTGATCTTTTCGAAAAAATCAAAGGAAATGCTCAGGAAGCAGATATTAAAGCAGATATTGAAGCGGCTCTGGCAAACGGTCCGAGAGTAGCAATGGTAAATTCTGATAAAGGAATCACGAATTTCCACGTTCCTTCAGACATCATCGTTGATGCTTCTATGGCTGCATTGGTAAGAGGAGGCGGAAAAATGTGGAACAAAGACGGAAAAGAAGAAGATACGGTTTGTATCATTCCGGATCGTTCTTACGCAGGTTTCTATCAGTCTGTTATTGATGATATGAAAGCACACGGAAAATTAGATCCTACTACAATGGGTTCTGTTCCGAACGTTGGTTTAATGGCTCAGAAAGCTGAAGAATACGGATCTCACGATAAGACATTCCAGGCTTCTGCAGAAGGAACCATCGAAGTTCAGGACAAAAACGGAAACATACTTCTTTCTCAGAAAGTTGAAAAAGGAGATATTTTCAGAATGTGCCAGACGAAAGATGCTCCGATTCAGGACTGGGTAAAATTAGCTGTTAACAGATCCAGATTATCTGATACTCCGGCTATCTTCTGGTTAGACAAAGGAAGAGCACACGACAGAGAAATCATCAAAAAAGTTGAAAAATACTTAGCAGATCACGACACTACCGGTCTTGACATTAAGATTCTTGATGTAAAAGATGCCATGACGGAAACGCTTAAGAGAGCAAGAGAAGGGAAAGATACCATTTCCGTATCCGGAAACGTATTAAGAGACTACTTAACCGATCTTTTCCCGATTCTTGAACTTGGAACGTCTGCCAAAATGCTTTCTATTGTTCCGTTAATGAACGGCGGAGGACTGTTCGAAACCGGAGCAGGAGGTTCTGCCCCAAAACACGTTGAACAGTTCATCGAAGAAGGCTATCTAAGATGGGATTCTTTAGGGGAATTCCTTGCTTTACAGGCATCTTTAGAGCATTTAGCACAAACTCAGGGAAATACAAAATCTCAGGTTTTAGCAGATGCACTGGATGAGGCTAATGCTAAATTCTTAGCTACCGATAAATCGCCTGCAAGAAAAGTGGGACAAATCGATAACAGAGGTTCTCACTTCTATCTGGCAATGTACTGGGCTGAAGCTTTGGCAAACCAGACTGCTGATGCAGAATTAGCAGCACAATTTGCTCCGATCGCAGAGGCAATGAAAGAAAATGAAGAAGTAATTAATGCTGAGTTAATAGGTGCACAGGGAAAACCACAGAACATTGACGGTTACTATAAAACAGACACATATAAAACGTATGCTGCCATGAGACCGAGTACGGTTTTAAATGAAATTATCGACGGAATTTAATTTCGTTTTTATTAAAATATTTTTTAGCCATAACCGATTGTACTTCGGTTGTGGCTAATTTTTATAGTCTGTAAAATCAGCTTGATTTGCTCAATCAAACGCTTTTCGTCGAATCCGTCGACGCTTTTCCTGCAGCGGATTTCAAAACTATTGTCTTTGGGCTAACAAGAATATATGTGAATTGCTTTGACTCAGCCTAGCTTAATCAAATGCTTTTCGTCGAATCCGTCTACGCTTTTCCTGCAGCGGATTTTATAAATTAATAACTTTGGGAAACCATAAGTTAATGTGAATTGCTTTGACTCAGCCTAGCTTAATCAAACGCTTTTCGTTGAATCCGCCTACGTTTTTCCTGCAGCGGATTTCAAAAATTATTATCTTTGGGACAGCAAAGGTTTAATGTGAATTGCTTTGACTCAGCCCTAGCTTAATCAAACGCTATTCGTCGAATCCGCCTACGCTTTTCCTGCAGCGGATTTCAAAAATTATTATCTTTGAGACAATATGAGTGTATGTGAATTGCTTTGACTCAGCCCTAGCTTAATCAAACGCTTTTCGTAGAATCCCCCACGCTCTTCCTGTAGCAGATTTTAAAAATTATTATCTTTGGGACAACGTGCGTTTATATAAATTGCTTTGACTCAGCCCTAGCTTAATCAAATGCTTTTCGTCGAATCCGCCTACGCTTTTCCTGCAGCGGATTTCAAAAATTATTATCTTTG
>NZ_JBBCQL010000338.1:0-3265 GCF_037149975.1 Chryseobacterium sp. VD8
TTGGTAAGAATATCTGCATTCATGATTAGAAAGTCTTCCCCATGATCGAGAAATTTTCTTGCAAAAACCAAGCCGCCGCCAGTTTCCAGCAGTTCTTCTCTTTCGTCCGATATTTCAATTTTACATCCGAAGTTATCATTCAGCTTTAAAAAATCAACTATTTGATTTCCAAAATGATGAATGTTGATGACAAAATCGTTGATTCCGAAATTTTTTAAATATTTAATATTTCTTTCCAGAAGCGGAATCTCATTCACTTTTGCCAAAGCTTTCGGATGATGGTCGGTAAATGGTTTTAATCGGGTTCCTTTTCCGGCTGCAAAAATAAGTGCTTTCATTTTTTTATGGGTAATGAGTAATTGGTGATGAGTAATAAAATGATCGTGTTTAAATTAAAAACAATAAGTAATAAAATATCAACGAATTTAAAATATTACTTATTGCACATTACTCATTACTTATGATTAAGTTGATGCTGTTCGTCGTGATGAAGGCTGATTTCAACTTTTTCACCATACTTTTCTTCAATAAAATGAGCAATTTTTATCGCAGAATAAACCGATCTGTGTTGCCCTCCTGTACAGCCGAAATTGATCTGAAGATTTTCAAAACCTCTTTCCAGATAATTATCAATATTAATGGAAACAAGATTTTTAATTAATTCCAGAAATTTAGGCATTTCGGTTTTTGTTTCCAGATATTCCTGAACGCCGATGTCATTTCCGGTCTGGCTTTTATATTCTTCCACTCTTCCGGGATTCAGGATTCCGCGGCAGTCGAACGTAAAACCGCCTCCGTTTCCTGTTTCATCCTTTGGAATTCCTCCTTTTTTATACGAAAAACTGTGTATGTCGATGTGTAGCATTTTTTTTAATTTTATATTTATTTATTTTTAAACCGTTAAGATTTAATTTTATTTGTCATTCCGATGGAATCTAAATATCTGCTTTTAAAAGATCCTTCGACTGCTTCGCGCTCAGGATGACATCCGTAATACTAGAGATGAGTAACATATTCTACTATTGTCAGTCTGAGCTTGTCGAAGACTTTAGCTGTTTATTATTTCTTCAATTTTCAATTTTGTTTTATCTGAACTCAATTGTTTAATCACTTTTTCCAGTTCGGGATAATCTTTCATACTTTCCCAGTTTTGTGCAAAAACTGTAATATTTTCGATTCCCTTTTCGATGCTTGAGATGAAGTGCTGTTTTCTCTGGATCAGTCCTCGGAAACCGTAAGCTCCCAAAACCTGCAGGAATCTCATCAGTTGAATTGGTTTTACCGAAATTTTTAGTTGATTTTTAATTTCCTGATCTTCAAATTGATGAATGTAATAATCAAGCATATCACTTTTAAAGCTTTCATTGAAATTTGCTTTTGCCTGAAATAGAAAAGAAATCACGTCATACATCAACGGACCTTTCATAGCTGATTGATAATCGATAAATGATACTTCTTTCTGATCATTTACCATCATATTTCTCGCCTGAAAATCGCGGATCATTAAACCTTTCGGCTCCAGATTTTCGATGAGAGAAACGATGTTCTTAAATTCTTTCAGTAGAGTAGATTTGTGGTATTCCAATTCCAGAACATCTGCCACGAAATTTTTAAAATAATACAGATCGTGCGTTACGGGAAGTTCGTCATAGCTTTCATATTCGAAAGTTTTACTGTAATCTACCTTATTCTGTGTTGAAATCTGTAATTGATATAACTTTTCCAAAGTCTGCTTTACCAGAGATTTTACATTTTCTGATAATCCTTCTTTGGAGATAATTTCTGAAAGTGTATTTTTTCCTAAAAATTCCTGAATATACATTTTCCGGTCTTCCGAAACTGCAAAAATTGCGGGAGTATTGAGCTTTAAATCTGAAAATAAATAAGAGTAATACAAAAAACTCTCATTTTCCGCGATGTTTTCGTTGTAGGTAATGATATACTTTTTATCTGCTTTTGCGATAAAATTTACTCTTGCGGAGCCGCTTTGAGCTAAAGTAATAAACTCAGAAGGCTTTTTTCCTGTATAATTTTCAAAAAATCTTTGGGCGTATTCGGAAATCATAGATGTCACAAATATAATAATTTACAGGCGAATTTCTATATTTGCATTATGCTAAAGGATTTTAAACCTGTTTTGAGCATTCTGCTGCGTTTCATCATCATTTATATGGTGCTGCTTCTAGCCTATCAGTTTTTTCTGAACAGTTTTCAGAAAGAAGGTCTCGATCCGTTTTCCAGAATGATTGCGGAGCAGGTGAGACATATCCAGAACTTTATGGGTTTCCCGACGCAGTTGTATAATGATATCAAAGGTGAGCAGGTTTATTTTTATGTCCGGAACGAATATCCTACAAGAATGGTGGAAGGCTGCAATGCCGTTTCTGTGATGATTCTTTTTGTAGCATTTGTTTTTGCCTTTTACAAAGGAAAAAAGACTTTCGTTTTCGTTGTTCTGGGGCTGATTTTGCTTTATATTATTAATGTTTTAAGAATTGTGGGGCTTAATATTGTTGTTTTAGATTACAAAGCATACAGTAAAACTACTCATGATTATATTTTTCCTGCGGTTATTTACGGAACGGTAGTCGTACTCTGGCTGGTCTGGATTAAATTTTTTGCTTTGAAAAATGAAAAATCTTAAATGGATTTTAGTCATATTAGGGATTTTAGGTCTTATAAGTGTAAGAATACTTGAAGACAGAATTTTCTATGATCCTATTCTCACTTATTTTCATGAAGCAAATAAGAATCTTCCTTTTCCGGATTTTGAGTGGGGAAAATTAATTCCCGGCTATATTTTCCGGTTTATTCTGAATCTGTTATTTTCATGCGTTGTAATTCACTTTTGGTTCAGAAACAAGCAGTGGACAATTCAGGGAGCTGTTTTGATTACGATTATTTTTGCGATTACATTTCCGATTTATTTGTACTGTATTTATGACAGATTTGAAATCGGATATCTTTTTTCTTTTTACATGAGAAGATTTGTAATCCAGCCTTTGACTTTACTTCTTATTATCCCCATGTTTTATTACAGAAAACAAATGGTACAAAAAGATATATAGAGAGTCATATTCTAATGATCTTCTATGGTATGCTTATCCACAGAAGTCACATTTTCGGGTGTCCAGATTACTCTTTTTACAAACTCTTTTTCGCGTACCGGACAATCGGATATCTGACAGACAGGGCAGGAAATTGGTTTGCAATCGTCCATATGAAAATTAAATTCTACACTTCTTTTTGTATTTTTTGCTAAAAG
>NZ_JBBCQL010000339.1:0-3243 GCF_037149975.1 Chryseobacterium sp. VD8
ACAACTTCAATAATTTTGTGAATGATTTTAACATCAGCAAAAAATGGAGCAATGTGAAATTCAACGCAGGATTGTACAAAGCTACCCAAAACATCAATATGGACTGGATGTGGAACAACTATATTCAGGAAGTAAGCGACAGCAATGCAAGATTGGTAGATGTTAAAAATCTTTCAGGAGCTTTCATCACAGATCAGGGGTTACTTAACTATGGAATGAAAGACTGGGGTAATTTAAAAAGAAATTACAATACCAAATATGATATTACTGCGCCTCACGCACAGATCGAAATTAACGCTACTGATAAGTTAACCATTGATGCGGGTGCAAGATATGATATCGGAAAAGTAACAGGAACTTTCTCTGGAGGAACCGTTACCTATACAAGCCGTGATATGAATGGAAACGGGGTTATCGATATTCCTGAACAATTGGTAGGTTCTAACGACAATATCAATGTTCCTGTAAAATACAGATATGGAATTTTCGGATATTCAGTAGGTGCTAATTATGCTTTAAACAGCAAAAATGCCGTATTTGCAAGAGTGAGCCAGGGTGGAAGTGCTTCTGCAGACAGAATTTTATTCTCAGGATACAACTATACCAATAATGATGATCCTGCTTTGGATGCTGTAAAAGTAAACAAAGTAAATCAGGTGGAAGCCGGTTACAAATTAAGAGGAGCAGGATATTTCCTTAATACAACGCTTTTCTATGCAGGAACCAAAGAAGCGAATTACGAGGCAACTACACAGAGAAAAACAGAAAATAAATACCAGTCTCTTGGGGTAGAATTGGACGGATATTATAAAATTGCTAAAGGTTTTGACGTAAAAGCAGGACTTACCTATACCCACGCGGAAATTAAAAACGCACTTGATCCGACTGTTGTTGGAAACACGCCTAGAAGAACACCTAAATTGATGTACTCCGTAAATCCTAACTTCAACGTAGACAAACTGAATGTTGGTTTCTATCTTATCGGAGCAACAAAAGCTTACACTCAGGATTCAAACAAATTAATCATGCCTGGTTACGCGATTGTAAACCCTTATATTTCTTACCAGTTGATGAAAAATCTTTCGGTTAGCGTAAATGCAAACAACATCTTCAATACCATTGCAGTTACAGAAGCTGAAGAAGGATCTATCGCAGGAGGAAACGGAATCGTAAGAGCAAGAACGCTTCCGGGAAGCAGCTATAGCGCAAGTGTAAAATTTGACTTTTAATACTTTTACCTTAAAAATGTGGAATGAATGAACGTTCATTCCGCATTTTTTCAAAAAAATAAAATATGTTTAGACAGGAAGCCATTGAAATTATAAGGAAAGCCATTACAGAAGAAGGAATTCTGGCATCTGCACAACAGAGAGACAACTACGCAAGAGTATGGGCGAGAGATTCTATGATGACGGGATATGCCGGAATTTTAGTACATGATGAAGAAATCCTTGCCGGACTGGAAAAATCTGTTATTACACTCGCCAGACATCAGGCAGAAAACGGACAGATCCCTTCCAATGTGGTAAATGATAAAGCAAGCTACGGAACACACGTAGGCAGAACAGATGCCACAACATGGTGGATTGTTACAACTTGTGAATATCTTAAAAGCAAGCAAAATGACGAGCTTAAAAAAAGTCTGAAAGAAAAAATTTATAAAGCCCTTTCATGCCTTAAAAGCTGGGAATACAACCAGAGAGGTTTGGTATACAGTCCGTTAGGCGGAAACTGGGCAGACGAATATGTGACTTCAGGATATACTTTGTATGATAATGTTCTGAGATATTGGGCTTTAAAAAACGCTGCTGAAATTTATGATGATGAAACATTAAAAATTTTAGCGGAAAATACAAAAAAGCTGATTCAGGAAAATTTTTATAAAAATGAAAACGGAACAGATTCAGCCAGATATCACGAAACAGCCTATTCGAAAGTTTCACCGAAACCTTATTTCTATGCTTCGCTGAATGCTAACGGATATGACGGACGTTTTGATCTTGCAGGAAATGCGCTTGCTCTTTTACTTGATTTTGATCTTGATACAGAAGCTTTTTCAGAATTTCTGAATGGTGTAAAGGCTGAATTTAAACATTGGATGCTTCCTGCATTTTATCCCGTGATTTTTCCGGGAGACGATGACTGGCGCCTGCTGGAAAACAACTACAGCTACAGTTTTAAAAATGAACCTTATCATTTTCATAACGGAGGTTCCTGGCCGATATTTCTGGGCTGGCTTTGTCTCGGACTTAAAAATAAGGGCGTAAAAGACATTCCTGAAAAAATCCTGAAGCAGTACGAAGAACTGATGAATGGAAAAGGAGAGCATTTCAGAGAATATTATTCCACAGATCAGTTATTGCCGTTGGGAACGGAACAGCTTTGCTTTTCTGCATCGGGATATCTTTTAATGACTTACTAAGGTAGTTTTTCAAATTTTTCATTTTAAAAAGTAAAAAAATGGTCGGCGATATTATAGAATTAAAAGAGAAACATCTGGCAACAGCCAAAAAAATAACAGCAATATTAGAAAAGCGCTTTTCGTTGAATGGAAAACAGAAATTAGCTATCGGAATTGCGGGAGAAAGCGGAAGCGGTAAATCGGTAACGGCTTTTGCCATACAGAAAATTCTGGAGCAGGAGAATGTAAAAAGTCTGGTGTTGCAGATGGACGATTATTTTAAGCTTCCTCCGAAAACCAACCACGAAAATCGTCTGAAATCTATTGAAAATGTGGGAATTCAGGAAGTAGATCTTGAAAAACTATCCCAAAATATAAAAGATTTTAAAGCAGATATTCATGAGATCGAAAAACCGCTGGTTTACTACAATGAGAATCTGATCAGTAAAGAAAAAATAAAAACTTCAGAATACGAAGTCATTATTGTAGAAGGAACGTACATTCTGGAGATCGAAGAATTTGATTTTAAAATTTTTATAGACAGAAACTACAAAGACACTCACGAAAACCGCATGAAACGTAATCGTGACGAGCAAAGTGATTTTGTAGAAAAAGTTTTGGAAATTGAACATCAGATTATCCGCAGTTTCAAAAATAATGCAGATCTTATTCTCGGAAAAAACTATGAACTTGTAAACACAGATTTATGAACGCAAAAAGAATCATTCCGCGCCTGAGTTTCTGGCAGATCTGGAATATGAATGTCGGATTTTTCGGCATCCAGTACAGTTTCGGGCTTCAGCAGACTGCGGTTAACCCCATATATTCTTTTTTAGGAGCGC
>NZ_JBBCQL010000340.1:0-3198 GCF_037149975.1 Chryseobacterium sp. VD8
GCGTTCCAGCTTGTAGTTACCATATATTTTCTTCCGCCAAGCATTCCTCCCGTTCCGTAATTGATCTTTGGATTATCGGCGCTTCTTCCGTCGCTCATATAAATTCCTTTGGCGTGTCCTGCGGTGAAGACTTCATCGATATATTTTTTAAGACCATTGGGTAACTGGAACCACCAGATCGGAGTGTGGTAAATGATGTAATCTGCCCATACAAATTTTGCCACTTCTTCATTTTTATCATACCCTTCGTCTACGTTAGTGATCTTTACTTCTACATTTTCAAAGCTCTTAAGTACTTCCAAAGTGTTCTCTGCGATGGTCTGGTTATATTTTCCTCCGGAATGTCCGAAATTCTGTCCCCCGTTAATAATTAATACTTTTTTCATTGCTTTTATGATTGTTTAAATTTTACAGAGACAAAGGTATTGGCTAAATTGCTATAAGAAAAATAATAAAAATCATAGCTAAGTATTATTTAAATGATAATTAATATATGTGGTTGATTATCAGTTTTTTATTTTAAATATAGACCGCCTTTATCGCTTTCATTGATGCTGAAAATATTAGAATCATGATTATTTGGGTACATTTGCATCATAAAAGTAATACCTATGGTTAATTTAGAATGGTACAGAACTTTTAAGGCAATCTATAAAACAGGAACGCTTACCGAAGCTGCGGATACGCTGTTTATTTCGCAACCGGGTGTAAGTCTGCATCTCAGTTCACTTGAAGCGTATGTCGGGTATAAGTTATTCGACAGAACCGGAAGGAGAATGATTCCTACGGAAAGAGGAAAGGTTTTGTATAATGCGATTACGGAACCTTTGGCAAAACTGGAAGAGGTGGAAAAAAACTTTCAGAAATCGACGGAGAAACTCACACCTACCATCAGTGTCGGCATGTGTTTTGAAACCTTTCAGACAACACTGGAGCAGTACGTTTCCAGCCTGCCGTTCAATCTGATCATCAGTTTCGGGGAATACCGCGAAATGCTCGATCAGCTGGACAAAGGAATTTTAGATTTAATCATTACTCCCAAAAAAGGAGTTTCGCCGAATATTGAGCATGAAGCATTTTCTTCCGAACAGATCATTCTTGTAGGAGGAAAAGAGGTTGATAAAGAGCAGTTTGAAATTATTTTAAATGAAAAGGGAATCGAACACGCGGAAGAATGGCTGAAAAACGAAAAATGGTACGGTACAGCAGGAGATATGGAGCATCTTTTTCAGTTTTGGATCCTGAATTTCGGGCATAAACCGAACTTCCGTCCCAATTATATCGTTCCGAACCTGAATTCAATTGTGCGTTGTCTGAAAGGCGGAACGGGTTTGGCGGTGGTTCCGGATTTTCTCTGCAAAAAAGAAATTGAAAACGGAGAAGTGCAACTGATCTGGGAAGGCGAAAAACCATTAAAAAACACGCTGCATTTCGGATGCCGGAAGAAGACCAATTATCAGACGGAGATCGATCACATCAAAGAACTTTTCAGGAAGATGATGGGGAAAGAAATTGAGATTTAACAAATTATAAATAGATAAATAACAAGTATGCAAAAGAAAACATACACAGGGCAGCCTGTAATTACACTGAACAACGGAGTGGATATTCCGGCTTTAGGATTCGGGGTTTGGCAGATGGAAGATATGCAGGAATGTGAAAATGCGGTGATCATGGCCATTGAAACCGGCTACAGAATGATCGACACGGCTTCCATTTACCAGAATGAAACCGCAGTAGGAAATGCGATTAAAAACAGCGGAACAGACCGTGAAGAATTATTCATTACTTCAAAACTTTGGGTTCAGGATACTTCTTATGAGCAGGCAAAATGGGCTTTTCAGAGAACTTTAGACAGGCTACAGCTAGATTATCTTGATATGTACCTTATTCACTGGCCGTATTCTGATTTTAAAGGAGCATGGAAAGCGATGGAAGAACTTTATCAGGAAGGAAAAATAAAAGCTATCGGAGTTTGTAATTTCCCGGAAGATAAAATGGAGGAATTAAAAGCGGATGCAACGGTACTTCCTGTCATCAACCAGATCGAGCTGCACCCGATTTTCCAGCAGAAAGAACTTCAGGTGTACGACAGGGAAAATAACATCATCACGCAGCCATGGAGTCCGCTCGGAAACGGAAACGCCGGATTACTGGATAATCAGGATCTTAAATCAATCGGCGAAAAATACGGTAAAACGGTGGCGCAGGTAATTTTAAGATGGCATTTACAGGAAGGATTCTGTGTGATTCCTAAATCGGTTACCCCTTCCAGAATTGAAGAAAACTTCAATGTTTTTGATTTTGAATTAACTGAAGATGAAATGAATGTGGTTCGTTCTTTAGACACCGGAAAAAGATTATTCTTCGATCCGAAAGATCCGGAATGGGAGCAGAAAATGTTGAAATCGGTAGCGGATATTTAAGATCTGGAATTTTGTTTTAAACCGTTTTCATTAAAAGTTTGTTTAGACTTTTATTTAACCGCAAAAGACGCAAAAGATCTATTAAATTTTTTATTTAAAGCTGATCATTATCAATGAAAAAGCTCACCATAGTTTTTAAAAATCTTTGATTTTTATTCTTTTGAGCACTTTGATTATTACATAAATTCGCTTTAACATTATCTTTTGTCCCTTTTGCAGTTAATTCTGTTTTAACTAAAAAGAAGTAATAATTATTTATTGCTTCTTTTTTTATTTAAAAATATCATTTAACTTTACGATGATACTAAAAAACTAAAATTATGGATACAAAAGTAAATCAGCAGATCACCGATGCGGTCACTCAGACTAATGTAAAAGTTTTAGGGGAGGCTCCTGCAATAGCAATGGGAAATCTTTATCAGTCTATGGCACATTCTACAGGCATACTTTTTCAGAATGCAGTAAGCGCTCAGAATCAGCAGAATATATTGGCTCAGGCTGCTACGACACAAGGTGTAATGCAGATTTACAGCATCGATACAGTTGCGGATGCGATTTCCATTACAAAAATATTGAATCCGGGCTCCTGAATATTCAAAAATTTTTAAATAACCTGATTTCAGGATAAGTCTTCTTAAACGCAAGGATTTCTATGTTAATAAGCAAGGAAAATTTGAATTTTTTGTTGATAAAAATTCTTTCTGTGACAAATAAGGCTGTTGTCTTTTGATGACAGCCATTATTCTGTGCACCAATTTGTTTCTTATGGCGT
>NZ_JBBCQL010000341.1:0-3180 GCF_037149975.1 Chryseobacterium sp. VD8
TGTTAATGTATTGTAAATTATTAAGTTAATTTGATTTGATTAATTATTTGAACTTCATTTAAACTAACATTTGTTAGAAATGATAACTGCTTAGAAGTTACGCCGCTGATTTCTCAGAAAATCTTTCACAGAATGATATCATTAATTTCTATAATTTTGCATCATATTAAATAAGGTATGAAAAAGGCATTGCTGTATTTCGCACTCGGAACTGTTCTGAGTTTTTTAATCAATTATTTCTTTTACAGTTCAGAAAATATCGGACTCGATATTTATTATGCTTTTGCTTTTGGCTTCGCATGGGGAATTGCTTATTATTTAGATACCCCGGATTTTACTCTGCCTCAAAAATTAGGATTGTCTTTTGTTGCCATGGGAATCTTGGTTCTTGTGGGCGCTTTAATTTTTAATCTGGAACTGGCTATTCCTTCCGTCCTGAAATTTTCAACGGTTTTTGTAGCGTATTATTTAATTGCAAGTTTCAGAGCCAGCAAAACACTGCGCGATTAATGCATTGTTATAAAACTTACATACATCAATATAAGGAACATACAGAAAAGCCCGAATAAATTTACAATAAATAAAAGTATTCCTTTTACAACACTTATGCTTCGGGCATTTTCATAAACTCTGTGATGCGCTGCAAAGAAATACACCAGCATATAGATAATTGCTGCTGAATAAAATAAAAATCCAAGAATACTGAAGAAATTATTATCCGGCAGAAATGATGCGAGATGTGAAATGAATATCATAATCAGGATGCCCAATAATAAAAAGGAAAAATAATGAAGTGTAAAAATACCATGATCAAAATACCACCATTTCTTTTTATTGTGAAACACCCAAAGAAAAAAGGCGAAAATAGGAAGATAGACAAATAATGCTTTTGGAAGTGTATGTACCATGGTTTCCTTGAATTTGTCGAAAATCTCATCTTTCTTTAATCCCCGTTCCTGAAAATAAAAGATTTTTTTCGCAAAAGGTTTCATAAATGCATATACAGGCTTTTTATCCTGATTTATGATGCTTAGAGAGTCATACTGATTCATCGTAGTCGCTCCCAAAATGCTCATTTTGCCGTCTTCTGTCATTCCTAATGCATCTGTTTCAATGCTGTTTCCATTGATTTGAGTGATTTTTATATCTTTATTTTGTTCAAAAGGTTTCTCTTCTTTCAGTTGATTTTTTTGGATTGAATATTTCAGACTGTCCGTAAAGTTTGTAATCTTATCGTCCTGTTCTTTTTCTTTTAAAATCTGTTCCTTTTTGTCCTGTTCTGAAAGTTCTTCTTCTGAACCAGAAAATAGAGTAGGAAGGAAAAAAGTAATGAAACTGATGAAGATATACAGTTTTACGGGAGCCACATACAGTTGTCGCTTTCCTGCAAGATATTCTTTTGTTAATCTCCCGGGACGCGTGAGTAAATATTTTATGGTTTTCCAGAACTGCCCGTCATAATGGGTGAAATCCTCAATGAAATGAGTGAAAAGATAATGGAACGGTTGTTTGGGTTCCGTGTTTTCCTGTCCGCAATGAGGGCAGAATCTTTCTTCAACATGGTGTCCGCAGTTAAGACACGTTTTGTCTTCTCTAATTTTTCCGTGGCTCATGATATAATTATGGATTTCAGCAAATATAATTATTTAAAGAAATTAAATAATCAAATCGATATGTTTTTGAGGAAAATATTAAATTTAATTAATATTTATCTTTAAATAAATTTGAAATTTAGGGTTATTGCTGAATTTATCATGTTATTTATTAATTCTTTGTTTTTCAGCGAAAGAGTCAATTTACAGCTGTTAACTTTATCATTCTGTTAGCGTTGAACAGATAATCAGCGTATTAAAATAAAATATGTTTTTGCATTCTAAAAATAATTTGTACCTTTGCACACCCTTTTAGGGGAAAATTATGTTTAATCTTTAACTAAAACGTGTGAATACATTAAGTTACAAAACTGTTTCAGCGAACAAAGCTACTGCTAATAAAGAATGGGTTGTGGTAGACGCTGAAGGACAACCGTTGGGAAGACTAGCTTCTACGGTTGCAAAGATTTTGAGAGGTAAGCACAAAACGAACTACACACCTCACGTAGATTGTGGTGATAACGTAATCGTTTTGAACGCTGGGAAAGTAACTCTTTCAGGAAACAAGTGGAACGACAAGACTTATATCTGGCATACAGGTTACCCTGGTGGACAGAAGTCTATGACTGCGGCTGAACTTCAAAAGAAAGATTCTTTAAAAGTATTGGAAAAATCAGTAAAAGGGATGTTGCCTAAAAACAGACTTGGAGCTGCGATCCTTAAGAATCTTTACTTATATGAAGGAACTGAGCACAAACATGAAGCTCAACAGCCTAAAACAATTAATGTTAACGAATTTAAATAATTAATATGTCTACAGTTCACAAAATCGGAAGAAGAAAAACTTCTGTAGCAAGAGTTTATGTAAAGCCAGGAACTGGTAACATTACAGTAAACGGTAAAGATGCTAAAGAATACTTCTCTACAGATGTAATGGTTTACAAATTAAACCAACCATTTATCCTTTCTGAAACTGTTGGTCAGTATGACGTTACCGTAAACGTATTCGGTGGTGGAAATACAGGTCAGGCAGAAGCTATCAGATTAGGTATTTCAAGAGCTTTATGCGAGATCAACGCTGAGTTCAGATTAGCATTGAAGCCTGCTGGTTTACTTACAAGAGACGCAAGAATGGTGGAAAGAAAGAAGCCAGGTCAGAAAAAAGCAAGAAAGAGATTCCAATTCTCAAAACGTTAAGATTTGCTGTTGGCGAATGGCTTATGGTTATTTGCTACAGAAATGTATTAATTTTTATTTAAACTTAATCTCGGCGAAAAGCCAATTGCCACAAGCAAAAAGCAAAACGCCAATTGCCCGTTACGTTTAGCATCCAAACGCTTCTCCCATCTAAAGAAGTTGTTGATTGTTTAAAAGACGGAAAGTAAACTAACAAAAACAAAAAACATGGCAAAAGCAAATGTAAAAGACCTTCTAGAGGCTGGTGTACACTTCGGTCACATGACTAGAAAGTGGAATCCAAATATGGCTCCATACATTTTTATGGAGAAAAATGGTATTCACATTGTAGACTTACATAAAACAGCTGTTAAATTGGATGAAGCTTGTAACGCTTTAGAAAAATTAACTT
>NZ_JBBCQL010000342.1:0-3165 GCF_037149975.1 Chryseobacterium sp. VD8
TGTAAAAGGAGGCAGTCTGTTTTCCGGAATTGTAGAAGATGTTTTACTTCAGCACGATGAATTAATCAATCCTTCGCTGTTTCAGATTAATGAAAATTTTGTTGCTCCGAAAATTATTGCTTCGGATGCGTATAAAGAAATGCTGTATTCTTTGCTGCAAAAAAACTTTCAAAAAGATCTTTCTTCTTTAAAATTTGAGTTTCTGGATAACTTTTGGAACATTACTTATCATTCAGAATCTTTTCAATGCGAATCCTTTGAAGAAATCATTAAATTATTGAAAACCATTCATTAATACTCGTATTTTTTTGAATATGTTATATACTATGCATGCATAGTATTATGCTTGTCATATAATTTAATTATCTGATTATCATTTATTTAACAAAATTTAACGTAAATAAATATTATGCATGCATAATATTTACTAAATTTGGATTATAACCATTCGGCAAAAATGATGGATAACAATAAAGAAAAAATAGAAAACGTAGATCTTATTTTAAAACAGACATGGTTAGCTGTTTCTAAAATGTATACCGAATTAGCTCAGGAGCACGATTCGACGGCGGTTCAGGCGCTCACTCTTTTAAAAATTGATCCTAAAGAAGGTACAAGAAGTACAAATCTGGGTCCGAAAATGGCAATTGAACCTACTTCCCTTACAAGAATTATTAAACTACTGGAAGACAACGGATATATCTATAAGGAAAAAACAACAACTGATAAAAGAGAAGTCATTATAAAGCTTACAGATAAAGGTCTGAACTCCAGAAATCTTTCTAAGGAAGTTGTGGTAAATTTCAACAAAAGGGTAATGGAAAAAATCTCTCCTGAAAAACTGGACACTTTCAAAGAAGTGATGAGTGAAATCATGAAAATAGCAACCGACTTAAACAATAAAAAATAAATTCTGATGAAGAATAATTTGTTTGAAAGTTGAAATCTTCATGAAGAATAAAAAATTAAATAGTACAAATAATAAATTAAACAAGCCGTCAGGTTACAACTGACCAATAATAAAATAAATATAATCAAATGAAAAGAAGAATCAAACACGTTACAGTTCTTGGTTCAGGAATTATGGGAAGCGGTATTGCAGCACACTTTGCCAATATTGGTGTAGAAGTTTCGTTGCTGGATATTGTTCCTTTTGAACTTTCTGAAGCAGAACAGAAAAAAGGTTTGACCAAAGATGACAAAGCGGTAAGAAACAGAATCGCTTCAGAAAACTTTGAAAAACTTAAGAAAGCAAGTCCGGCTCTACTCTACTCTCCGAAATTCGCAGACAGGATAAAGGTTGGAAACTTTGATGATGATTTGCCAAAAATAAAAAATACAGACTGGATTATTGAAGTTGTGGTTGAAAGACTGGACATCAAAAAATCGGTTTACGAAAAAATCGAGCAGTTCAGGAAACCGGGAACATTGATTTCTTCCAATACTTCCGGAATCCCTATTCACCTTTTAACAGAAGGAAGAAGCGAGGATTTCAAACATTACTTTGCAGGAACACACTTCTTTAATCCTGTAAGATATCTCCCTCTTTTAGAGATCATTCCTACAAACGATACCGCTCCTGAAGTTATTGACTTCTACATGAATTACGGAGCAAAATTCTTAGGAAAAACAACCGTTTTAGCAAAAGATACTCCTGCATTTATTGCCAACAGAATCGGCGTTTTCTCTATGATGGATCTGCTTCACAACGTTCAGAAATTAGGGCTAACCGTTTCCGAGGTTGATAAATTAACAGGTCCTGTGATTGGCCGTCCGAAATCTGCGACCTTCAGAACAGCGGATGTTGTAGGTCTTGATACATTGGTAATGGTAGCAAACGGTGTTCGCCAAAGCGGAGCTGAAGCCAATGACTTCAACAATGTTTTTGCCCTTCCGGATTACATCCAGAAAATGGTTGATAATAAATGGTTAGGATCCAAAACAGATGGAGGTTTCTATAAAAAAGTTAAAAATGCAGAAGGAAAATCTGAAATTCATGGATTAAATCTTGATACGTTAGAATACGAACTTCAGAGCAAATCTTCTTTTGCGACTTTAGAATTAACTAAAAATATCGATAAACCGATTGACAGATTCAAAGTTTTAATCGGCGGAAAGGATAAAGCAGGAGAACTATACAGAAAATCTCTGGGTGCATTATTCGCCTACGTTTCTCATAAAGTTCCTGAAATTTCCGATGAGGTTTACAAAATCGACGATGCAATGAGAGCAGGTTTCGGCTGGGAAAACGGTCCTTTTGAAATCTGGGACGCTGTAGGCGTTCAAAAAGGTATTGAACTGGCTAAAGAAGCTGGTTACGAAGTTTCAGACTGGGTGAAAAACGTTGAGTCTTTCTATAAAGTGAATGATGAAGGACAAAGTATTTACGTTGATAAAAATTCAGGAGTTTACAACACCATTCCGGGACAGGATTCTTTCATTATTTTAGATAATATCAGAAAAAATAGAACGCTGTGGAGCAATTCCGGTTCTGCAATACAGGATTTAGGCGACGGAATTATCAACTTTGAAATCCGTTCCAAAATGAACTCCTTGGGAGGTGAAGTTCTGGATGGATTAAACAGAGCAATTGATTTAGCTGAAAAAGAATATGACGGACTGGTTGTAGGAAATCAGGGCACAAATTTCTCTGTCGGAGCGAATTTAGCGATGATTTTAATGATGGCTATTGAGCAGGATTGGGATGATCTAAATATGGCAATTGCCTACTTCCAGAAATCAATGATGAGAGTTCGCTACTCTTCTATTCCTGTTGTTGTTGCTCCTCACGGAATGACGCTTGGTGGAGGTTGCGAAATGACGATGCACGCCGACAGAGTGGTTGCAGCGGCAGAAACATATATCGGATTGGTAGAAACCGGAGTGGGAGTAATTCCCGGCGGTGGAGGAACCAAGGAATTAACGTTAAGAACTTCAAGAGAATTCCACAGCGACGACGTTAAAAATAACAGACTTCGTGAGGCTTTCATGAATATTGCGATGGGTAAAGTGGCAACTTCGGCTTACGAAGCCTACGACATGGGAATTTTAGAACATGGAAAAGATATTGTTTCCGTAGATAAGAGAACCCAGATTAAAACCGCTAAAATGCTGGCAAAAAGTTTAGCAGAACATGGTTATACGCAACCTATCGAGCAAAAAGTA
>NZ_JBBCQL010000343.1:0-3132 GCF_037149975.1 Chryseobacterium sp. VD8
GCCCTCGACAATCAATTTTACAAACAAATTATCTCTATAAAATATATGACTATCTTTAACTAAGATATAGTCTACCAAATCAAATAGAAATTTTTCATCACTCTTTATGATTTCTACTATTTTTTCAATTAAACTATCTTGAAAATCCTTACCATGAAAATCACTAAAGTTTAAATCAAAATTTTGATCAAATAAAATTTTCAAAAATGTTAGAAAATTTTCTTTTTTCTTTATTCTCAATGTCATTTTTTCTAGAATCCAAGATGTCCCTCTTATAGAATTATCTTTTATCCTTTCAGAAGAGATTTCATAAAGTTTGAAAAGACAATTCTTCAATATTGGGAAATTATCATCAACGTTTTCGAAATCAGATAGCATCATTACTATTTGATGATTTACATCTGGATCAAAATCATCCTTAAAAAAATCTACAATATTTTCAAATAAATGTTTGTCTTTTATGTGATAATCGCGATCTTTAAAACATCTTAAAGCATCATTTCTATATTCACGGTTTTCAAAGATTAAATCAATAATTATTTTTTTTAGATCTCCTTCCTTTTCACTTTCGTCCACATAACTTAGTAAGTCAATAGCAGAATAAACAGCTCTAAAATGCTCTTTTTTAACAATTGTATCTAAAAGAAATTCAACATCTGCAAACTCTGCTAACTTATTCATTGGAAACCTACGATTTCTCCCTAACCAAAATGTCTTTTCAAGTGTTATATCAGTAAAATATTTTTCGAAAATTTCTTTTTGTGTATATGGATTAAGCCTATCTTTTTCGGTGAGAAATAATATTTCAGGTTCATTATTTAATAACCAATCTTTGATAGTTTTAAATTTTGGCTCATCTAAAATGTTAAGTAGAAAACTTATTGTATTAAATAAGGCTGGTTTAGTTTTATTAACCTTTTCAATTTTTATAAAATCAATAATTTGATCCGTATTTAATTCAGCAATGTATTGTGCAGCGATAAATTCCTGATAGTTTTTATGCCTAAAAGTAAAGCTTGTTGATTCAGGATTTTTTTCAATAAAAGAGATTTTTTCAATAATATATTTTTCTTTTTTACCTAACAATCGGTACAAATCCATTTCTTCAATGCCATTTTTCTGCATCAGTTCATTTGTAATTGCTATTTTTTGCAGTGTTTTGGAAATATGTATTAAATCGATCTGATCACTTTTAATAAATTTTTCTTTATTCAAAAGCTGTAATTCCTGATTTATAGATAATTCGAATGCTTCAGCAATATTATTCGGAAATCTATTATTTTTCATGTAAAACTTTCCGAATAAACTTAGATTAAATGGGTTTTCTAAAAAAACTCTATACCTATTTAAGTCGCTATAAGAAATATCAATATTGAAATTATTTTTTAAAATACTTGCTATTTGTTTATCTCTCAAATTCTCTAAATAAAAGTATTCAAAACCCTCAATCTTTACCAAATACTTTTCATATATATTTGTTCTACAGCTTATAACTACTTTTATATTTCGATCATCATGTCTTTCTAAAAATAGTTCTAATTCTGAGATAAAATCTTGAATATCTGGAATCTCATCTAATCCATCAATAATAAAACAAATCTTATCTAAGTTTTCCCATTCTTTATATTTTATCAGTTTATCAATATTGTCATTACTTCTAAAATTCTTTATGTATAAGAAAAATGGAATTAACTCTGTATTTTTCTTTTCAAGCCATAAATTATTAAAAAGATTTTCTAATTCTTTAGTTTTTCCTATTCCCGGATTTCCTAATAATACAATGTTTCCTTTACTAATAAGAATATCTTTTAATTTTACTCCCTGTTCTTTGTCTTCTTTTAACCAGAAAATTCTGGATTCTGAATCATAATCTGTACCTGTTCTTATAAAGCGCTCCTCATGTTTATATTCTTTTATCTTCTTGCTTGTAGTGAATTTACTAATATCAAGACTATCCAATTCCTTCATCTTATGATTACAATTATTATACTTTCCATAAAAATAAAAAAAGGAATCTGCATTCACAAATTCCTTTATATAATTAAATTGATTATCAATTACTCCAGTTCCCTCTTCAAAAACTTCCCCGTCAGACTCTTCTTCGACTTCACAATTTCCTCAGGTGTTCCCTGCGCAACGATCTGTCCGCCGTGTTTTCCGCCTTCAGGACCAACGTCGATGATATGATCGGCTAACTTGATCACATCCATATTATGTTCGATGATGATGAAAGAATTTCCCAATTCCACCAACTGGTTAATCGCATCCATTAAGATTTTCACATCTTCAAAATGCAGTCCTGTTGTGGGTTCGTCGAGAATATATAACGTGTTTCCGGTCTGTCTTTTTGCCAGTTCTGTGGCTAATTTAATACGCTGCGCTTCTCCTCCCGAAAGTGTGGTCGACTGCTGTCCCAACGTAATATAACCTAAACCGACATCCTGCAGCGTTTTCACCTTCGCAAAAATCTTCGGAATCGGCTGGAAAAATTCCACCGCTTCATCAATCGTCATATCTAGCACATCGGAAATCGATTTTCCTTTGTAGCGCACTTCAAGGGTTTCCCTGTTGAAACGCTTTCCGTTGCAGGTTTCACAATGAACGTATACATCCGGCAAAAAGTTCATTTCAATCACTTTCAAACCGCCTCCCTGACAAGTTTCGCATCTTCCGCCTTTTACATTGAAAGAAAATCTTCCAGGCTTGTAACCTCGGATCTTGCTTTCCGGCAATTCGGCAAACAGATTTCGGATGTCGGTAAACATTCCGGTGTAGGTTGCAGGATTCGAGCGCGGCGTTCTTCCGATCGGAGTCTGGTCTACATCTACAATTTTATCGATGTGTTCAAGACCGTCTATTTTTTTGTACGGCAAAGGTTCCTGAACCGCTCTGTAAAAATGTTTATTTAAAATCGGATACAATGTTCCGTTGATAAGCGACGATTTTCCGCTTCCCGAAATCCCCGAAACCACGACCAGTTTTCCCAGAGGAATATCCAGCGTTACGTTTTTCAGGTTATTTCCGCTTGCTCCTTTTAAAACAATATTTTTTCCGTTTCCTTTACGTCTTTCCGCAGGAACTTCGATCTTTCTTTTTCCGTTAATATATTGTGCCGTAATAGTATCTGCTTTT
>NZ_JBBCQL010000344.1:0-3121 GCF_037149975.1 Chryseobacterium sp. VD8
AACAAAATCGCCAGTCCTGACGCAGTTTCCGTCTCCGGAACGTACTATGCTGCGTTTTATGATGCTACAGGAGGATGTTACAGTCCTACGGTAAGTGTTCCGGTACAGATAATTACTTGTCCTTCCTATTGTACACAGCCTGCGGCAATCGGGACACCGGACTATTCATATTCGCTAATAGGGATCTCAACGTATCTTACAAAATCTTCTGATTTTCCAGATGCGGTTTCCAACGGTTTTATAGCATTGGAGTCTAAAGACAAAGGCTTTGTTATTACAAGAGTAGCCAATGAAAACGCCATCGTTAATCCTAAGGAAGGAATGATTATTTATGATATCGCAGCCAATTGCGTGAAGTTATATAACGGCACTGTATGGAACTGTATTGTAAGAAGCTGCAATAATTAAAAACAACAATTAAAATTGGAAATAATGAAAAATAAAGCATATATATTATTCTTCTTTTTTTGGATATTCAGTATATCCCATGCGCAGATCGCTGTTGCAAAAAGCAATGTAAACGGAAGCAGTACTTTACTGGATTTTGAAGATTCTGCTTCCAATACACGAGCGATTATATTACCTGCCGTAAACAGCGCTCCAACGGGTTTAACATCCAATAATAACGGGACTTTTATTTTTGATAAAAGTGATTTAAAATTGAAAATGTTTGAAAATGGTGTGTGGAAAAACCTTTCTGATGCAGGAAATGCTGCCGGAGCAACTTCAAACAGCGGATCAGAATTGGGACAGGGAATAACAATAGGTGCACCTTTCAGCAATGCAAAAGGAGTTTTGGTACTGGAATCATCCGATAAGGCAATGATTCTGCCTAAAATAAGCAATCCGCACATTAATGTAAAGTCACCCCATGTCGGAACAATGTGTTATGATACGGTAAGCAAATCTTTAGCGGTATTTGACGGTCTGAAATGGAATTACTGGAAATAAAGAATTCTTAAAAAAACGATATAATACTCCGGACAAAAATTTACTGTATTTCATTTTCATTCATACAACGGAAATAAAAAAATCAGCTTATTATGAAGTTAAAAAAAATTCACATGGGATCACTTTTAAAAGAAAGAGTGGAAGAAAGTGATCTGGATATGGCGAGAATTGCGAAGTTCTTTAAATGCAGTGAAGAAGAAATACAGGAACATTTTGAAAGGAGAGATCTCTATTGTGAGGATCTGCTGAAATGGTCTAAATTACTGGAATATGATTTTTTCAGGATTTATACACAGCATCTTATATTATACGCTCCTCAGAGAAACGTACATTATAATAAAGTCACCGCCAAAAAGTCTTCCTTACCGCAATTCCGGAAAAATATCTATACCAAAGAAATTATTGAATTTATTCTGGAAAAAATCAACAAAGGAAAAATGTCTAAAAATGAAGTTATAGAACACTATAACATTCCTAAGACTACATTATATAAATGGATTTATAAACACGAGAAAAGTCTCATTAAAAAAAACGATCCTCCATCAATATAAAGCAATGAGAAATAAAAATGTGGAAAATACAAACCGGCAAGAGCTGAAGGGAAAAAGCAAACAGGAAATCATTCAAATTCTGGGAGAAAAAGACTCAGAATATTCTGAAGAAGACCTGTGGATTTATGTGGAAAGGAAAAAAATAATGAAGAAAGTTCTGTATGTGTATTTTGAAAATGAAAAGGTAAGTTTTACAGTAGAAAGATATTATTATTGGTATGAAAGAATTAAAAAAACCAAATTATAAAAAAATTTACAATGATCTGTTGTCAGAAAAATATCCCGAAAAAAAAGAAAAATGTGTACAGATACTTTCCAAAAAGTATCTGTCTTTTGTAGACATTATGAACCTGAATGACCTTATATTTGGGAACAGCAATGAAGATTTTAATCATAAGCACCGTTCTTATGACCGAAAAACAATATTCGAAATTCTGCAATATCAAAAGATCAATAACCTCAACAATACCCAGCTTGCCAGTCATTTTAAAATGAGCAGAAATACCATTACCAAATGGAAAAAAATATTTATTAATCAGTCATGAGATGATATGCATCAATTTCTCAACAAGTTATTCTAATGATTAATTAAAAAAATATATAAATTTTCTTATTTTTATTAAAAAAATAATGCAAAACTTTAAATGGCTATTAATTTTATTATCTCAATTAGTATTTTCCCAAATAAAGACTCAGGCATATTCAAAAAAGCAGATCGACAGTATTATTTCGGCAACATACAGCAAATCTAACATAAAAAAGGCAGTAAAAGATGCATCTGAAGCCTACAGACTATCGGATGAAATGGGTTACGGTTATGGTAAAATGCGGGCTTTGTACAGTGTGGTGAACATTAATATATACACAGGAAACAATAAAAAAGCCATTGAATATGCCAATCAGCTTGAAAAGATTGCATCGGAGGAAAACAATTATCTTTTTCAGGTATTTGCATGGGGAACCAAAGCATCAGCGTATGCATATTTAGGGTTCTTCAAAGAAGCAGACAGCTCTTTAAAAACAGCAGAATCTTTATCGAAAAATCTGAAGGGAGACGACTTTTATTATGCCATGGGAGATTTTTATAAAAGACACGCAGAAATTGAAGAAATGAGGGGTTCCGGGCCGGAAATTATTTTAAAATACGATCTTAAAAGCTTTCTTTCCTGCGAAAAAATTAAAAATGTATACAGAAGAATTACGGTTACCGCTACACAGGCGTATAATCTGGGCAGTTCTTATTCAGCGGTGGGCAAACCGGACTCGGCACTATATTATTCAAGAAAAGCCTATTCGCTCTCTCTTAAGGCAAAAAATCCCAATGATATTGCGTTTGGTTTAATGGGAATTGCAGAAGCATTTAAAAATGTGAACAAAAATGATAGTGCCCTGTATTATTACAATAAAGCGTTGCCTTTATTTTTAAATCTTAAGCAGGATTATCAGCAGCAATACATCTATGAAGATTTATCTTCAATTTACGAAAATCTCGGTGAAAGTAAAACTTCGTTGTATTATACGAAAAAAGCGAAAGATCTTGCGTATGCGTTGAGCAAAAAAGAGAAAGGAGACATCAACGGAACTTACGAATACTTACTGGAAGATAACAACAGAAAGAA
>NZ_JBBCQL010000345.1:0-3115 GCF_037149975.1 Chryseobacterium sp. VD8
CTCTTATCACAGGAGCTGACAGCGGAATAGGTAAAGTAGCTGCATTGCTTTTTGCTGAAGAAGGAGCAGATATTGCGATTATCTATCATTCCGATGAAAAAGATGCAGAAAAAGCGAAATCAGAAATTGAAGCTGCCGGAAGAAAATGTTCTGTTTACAAAGGAGATATTAATGATTATGAATTTTGTGAAGAGGTAACCTCAAAAGTTATTTCAGAATTCGGAAAGATTGATATTCTTGTTAATAATGCCGGAACACAGTTTCCTTCAAAAAGTATCGAAGAACTCGAAGAAGAAAATATCCGGACAACTTTTAATTCAAATATAATCGGTATGATTTTATTAACGAAGGTTGTTTTTCCGTATCTGAAAGAGGGAAGTTCTATCATCAATACTACTTCCGCAACGGCTTATCAGGGACATCCTGAACTGCTCGATTATTCAGCAACAAAAGGCGCCATTGTTTCTTTTACAAGATCTCTGGCATTGCAGGCAAGACCTAAAGGAATCCGTGTGAATGCCGTTGCTCCGGGACCTGTAGCAACTCCATTAACCAAAGAGACTTTTGATGAAGAGAAAGAAGATCCGGACAAACCTCCTTTTGAAAGAAATGCTACACCGGAAGAAGTTGCCTCCAGTTTCCTTTTTTTGGCAGGCGAAGAGGCTGCACAGTTTACCGGACAGGTTCTGCATCCGAACGGAGGAATCGTTGTTAACGGATAAAACTCAGCCTTATTTTATAAATTAGCTTTAGCCCACACATTTTTGTGTGGGTTATTTTATGCAATTCCCGATAAGCATAAAAATTATGTAAAACTGTATTTTAAGATTTCGCTTATATTTGAAAATAATATTATGTATATTCATACTCTGATCTTTTCATCATTAAATTTTATTATATGAAAAAATTCTTTGCAGGACTATTTTTGATTGTCGGAAGTTTTCAACTGATTTCCGCTCAGGAAGCGGACAGCCTGCAGTTTCAGGATAATGCAGATTCTGCAATAGTTCTTAAAAGTCTTCCTGAAGATAAGACGCATCAATTCAGTTATAAAAAGCTTATCGTTCCTACCGTACTGATTTCTTACGGAATTGCCAGTCTGAGCATTGATGAACTAAAAAACCTGAATTCTTCTACGCAATACGAAATAAGCGAACATAAACCGGATCATATTAAACTGGATAATTATACTCAATTTGCTCCCGCAGTTTTAGTCTATGGTCTGAATGCTTTCGGAGTAAAAGGAAAACATAATTTCCGTGACAGAAGCATTATCTACGGAACTTCCATGATGATAACTTCCGCCATTACCATTCCGCTGAAACACGCTGTAAAAGAAGAAAGACCGGATCATTCCAACAGGCTTTCTTTTCCTTCGGGGCATACGGCAATTGCATTTGCATCGGCGCAGTTTATGTTCAGGGAATATAAAGACCACAATCTTTTGTTGGGAATTTCAGGGTATTCTTTGGCGGTTTTTACAGGAGTATATCGAATGCTGAATGACAAACACTGGTTCGGAGATGTTATTGGCGGAGCAGGATTCGGGATTTTATCCACAGAACTTGCGTACTGGCTTTATCCGAAAATCAATAAACTCTTAGGCGGAAAGCCGGAAAAATCTCAGGCAATGATGATGCCTTACTATCAGAAAGGAAATGTAGGAATCGGGTTTGTGAAAAATTTTTAACCATCAGACAAAACAAAAGCAGTGAATTTCTCCACTGCTTTTTATTTTAATTATTAAGTCTGTTTAAACTTTTTATTTATCCGAAAAACGAACTGTGTTGATACACAAACCATTTTTCAAATTATTTTAAACAAATCTTAAACCGTTGCTTTTCCTTCCACGCCGTCGGAATTATCTGTTGTATTTCCTGTAATGGCTGAAGTTACAAAATTGAAAAGACTTACCAGTTTTCCGGCTTTTGTATTCCAGTAATAGGTTTCTTTCGGTTCTACACGGATAATTGATACATTCGGATCATCTTTTCCTTCCTCAAACCATGCTTTTGCCATTGGCGACCATTTATCTTCAATTGTCGATCGGTCTTTATAGATGGCAGCTTCTCCATACACTGAAAGATATTCATAATCAGAATTGTTCATGAAAAACAACTGAACTCTTTTATCATCCCTTATCTCAAAGTTTTTGTTGCTTGTATCGCTACTGATGAACCAGAGATTTCCTTCGTCATCGGTTTCCTGAAGGGACATCGGGCGGGAATTGATCGGAAGTTTCTCCAGTTCTGTACAAAACATACAGATTTTTGCATTTTCAGATAATTCCTTAATTTTTTTAATCGCTTCCGTGTGGGTAAGATTTTCTGTAGACATAATATTATATTTTTGTGATTGGTTTTCTTTTAAACTGAATTTTAATTACGGTTGTTTATTCAAAAACCCGACCACAATTAAAAAAATCCACAGAAAAATCGGAGAAGACGATATATTTTGAGAAGATTTTTGTTGAGTTATTTTTTCAGATAATTAATGATCCCGATCACATCCTCTTTTCCAAAACCTTCATCATGAGCAGATTGATACGTTCTGATTAACGTTTCAGACAGTGGAAAATCTGCTCCTGCATTCTTTGCCAGTACAATATCTTTCAGCATCAAATCCAAAGCAAAAGCGGGATCATAATTTTCTTCCGTTAAAAGTGGTGTCTTTACTTTGGTAGCGCCGCTTCCGCTCGCACTTTCATTAATGATTTCCAGCATATCTTTACGGTTGATTCCCAGTTTATCCGAAAACAGAACTGTTTCCGCAAGTCCCTGATAAATTGCTGAAAGAAAATAGTTCACCGAAAGCTTCGCTGCAATTCCTTTTCCGTTTTCTCCCAAATGTTTAATAGTTTTTCCCAGTTTCTGTAAATAAGGTTCGGCTCTTTTGATATCTTTTTCTTCTCCACCCACCATAATCAGCAGTGTGCCTTCTGCGGCAGGTTTTGTACTTCCGGCAACCGGAGCATCAATAAAACCGGCTTCTTTTATTTTCACAGCACTCGAAATTTCTCCCGTCATTTCCGGCGAAATCGTACTCATATTAATAAAAAGTTTTTCTGAGATATCCAGTGAAAGTATTTTCTGATAAACGTCTTTTACTGCTTCGT
>NZ_JBBCQL010000346.1:0-3066 GCF_037149975.1 Chryseobacterium sp. VD8
AAATCTTTTTGGGTTTCTAAATAAAATGCTGCGCCATTTTTTTCAGATACTCCTAAATCCGAAGGACAAAAATATTTCATAGCCTCCATTACATACTTCATTGCGGTTTTGTATTGAATCTGAATTTCTTTCGTCAGAAGCAATGAAAAACAGGGAGAAAGTAGATTATAAAACAATGCTGTTAAAATATCAACTGCTCTCAACAATTTAAATATTAACCCAAAAAATTGGCAATTATGAAAAATCCCAAAATCTCAGCTAATGATTTTTACAATCAGTTTACAGGAACTGAGCAGTACTATTCCTACATCTTTGGAATATTATTGACTGACGGAGTCAAAAATGTGGCATATGAAGAAGAGTGCTACTGGTTTCTGGACTGTATAGCATCTTATCAGACTTCTCAAAAATTTCAAAGTGAAGATTTTCAAGTATGGACGATTAAAAGAATCAAGGATGAGCAGTTTAGTCTTTCTGCATCTGACGGAAATGAAAATCAGTTAATGTCAGCCATTATTCCATTCTCTGACTTCTTTTTTGAAGAATTTACCATCTGGAAAGAGGGTAATGTACTATTACTTCCAAGCGAACACTAAATAATATGAAAACCTCACGATGTATAGGTAATCGTTTTATCAAATTCCAAACTTAAGAATACTTATAAATTTTATGGGAACTTATTCAATTATATATTTAAAAGAAGCTCAATTAGCTGAGGAAGTAAATAACTTTCTGAAAGAAAACTTTGATTTGAACTATGAAAATTTCAATGGCGTTGACTATGGTGTTTTCTTTACACAGGCAATGTTCAATGAAGAACTTAGATTTTTAAATGAAGATGAAGAAGGTAAAAAGATACTAGCCCATTATGACCGACCGCTTACTACAGAAACTTACTATTCTCTCTTATTTGGAATAGGCAACTGCTTTGGAGATATTGGAACTGCCTGTATAAAAGTCTCAAGTGTAATTGAATCAGATTTCAAGTTTATCAGAGCACTTCAGAAGTTCAAAAAGACACCTGAATTTATCAAATATGTCGATTTGAAAAATCACAGCATCTTCAAAGATTATTATCAATAAGGATTGAATAATTTTAATTGTTTTCTAATCCTTTATATTCTGACTTTCTCGGTTTTCTTATGCGAAATTAGAAATCCATCCTCCAATCAAAAAATCTTTTTGGGTCTCTATAATTACAGCATAGCTATAATTTCAGACACTCCTGAATTCTTCGAACAAAAAGATTTCAAAGCCTTCATTACATTCTTTCATTCCGGTTTTATTGAATGACAGATTTCTTTTGGAATGCACATAAAACAATAGAAAAGTCAGAATATTAAATAAAGTATTATGAAAACATTCACAAAAAAAAGTAATTCAAAAGATTCTTCACAAGAAAAAAATGAAGATAGATTCATTTTAAAAATACTCGAAAACCTTGATAAAGTTAATCCGCAGGACTGGGAACATTATGCTGATGTGCAATTTCAAATGCCGAAAAATCTTTTTACAAAAAAGCAATATCAAGGCTTTAACACAGTAGCTCTTTATATTGATGCTTTAATCAATAATTTCCAAACCGCCGATTATGCGACATTCAACTCTATTTCGAAAGCCGGTGGCAGACTAAAAAAAGGAGCAAAAGGTACAATCATTGAATTTTTTAGCTTCATCTACAAACATAGAGAGACGGGTAAAATCTATAGCAGAGAACAAGTATTAGAAATGTCGGTGAATGAAAGAGAAAATATTAATAAGATCAGCTGTTTAAAGAATTATACCGTTTTTAATGCTGAACTGATTGAAAATATAGCCGATCTAAATATTGATACTGTCATTGAAGAGGAAAATCTAGTACTGGATTTTCAGGAACAATGTAATAGTGAAGAATTTATCAATTCAATTATTACTAACGGTAATCTAACAGTTAGGCAAACTCTTTCTAGTACAGCTTATTATACGCCTTTAACAGATATAATTTCAATTCCAGAAAAGAAATATTTTATATCTGAAGATAAATATTATTCTACATTATTTCACGAGATCATTCACTGGACTGGTCACGAAAGCAGATTAAAAAGAGAATTAAAAGGTCATTCAGATTTAACAAGTTACTCTTTTGAAGAACTTATTGCAGAAATGGGTAGTATGCTAATCTGCCTCCAATTTGGAATTACTAAGGAGTTTATCAATTCCGTAAGATATCTTAAAAGCTGGTCTGTCAAAAATACATCTAAGCGTGAGGAAAATATCAAGAAAGCATTTGCATCATCTAAAAAAGCAAAGAAATTTCTTGAACAACTTTGATAAAATAATAAGGCTGCCATAGGGCAGCCTTTTCTATTATCGTCAAGAATTATTATTAAATATTTTCCTAAAGAATCTTTTTAAAGGATTCTTCAAGACATTCCAGCCAACGACGATAATAACTAAAGTTAGAGATATTTTTCTTGCATTATTATTGTCAGTGGTATTACCTATAAACGCAAACAGAAATATGTAAAACGCTATTGCTCCGTACACCACAAATTTTATTATTCTTTTCATTATTAATTCTGATTAATAAGAATATGTAAATATAAAAATATTTTTGAAATAATAGGTAAAATATTTTAAATTGGTTTAATAGGTAAAAAATAGTATATTTGTTTAATTCTGATAACAATGAAATGGAAGAGAGTACAAATCACAATTTATTTACGGACATTGCAAGAAGGAATTTTCTAATAAAACAGTTCTTTAAAGCAAATGATGTTACCATTGATTTACTGGGAGATATCAATAATCCCTTAATGGTAACTGAAAACAATATTGTTTTAAGCTGCTATGTCAGTAATTTTAATCTTATTTTTAAAGATGATTCTTTTGAAGGAAATGAATCATTTACCATTAAACTTAAAAATGACCCGGCTATTTTGAAAGATAAATTAGCGGACTGGATTAATTATGCTTCTCACAGGAAAATATATATTTTTACCTCTGACGAAGGATTGTATTATTCCAAGTTTATAAGAATTTATAATGGAAAATTACCCCTTTTCAGCCCTTCAAAAGAGTTGGCAT
>NZ_JBBCQL010000347.1:0-3060 GCF_037149975.1 Chryseobacterium sp. VD8
TACTTTAAATAAACCCAATAAAGTCTTTTATATCTTTTGCGGTTAAATTTAAAATTAGTTTAACAAGTTCCTATTTAACTTTAATTTGCAAGATTTTCTTTAAAGTGACAAATGTCATTCAAATATTATTTTTATTAAGTCTAAATAAATATAAATTTGTTTTAATAAAAAATCAAAGCATTAAAACACATATCAATCATATCCATATCAATTTTTGTTTTTTCAACCGGCAGAAACTATTTGTCGGTTTTTTGATATAAAGATTTCCTGTACTCAATTCCCCATTTGGCAATTTCATCAATAATCGGCTCAATGGTTTTCCCATATTCGGTTATTTCATATTCTACAGTTACAGGTTTTGTGTCCAGAACAGTACGTTTGATGAGATGGTTGATTTCCATATCCTGAAGTTCTTTTGAAAGCATTTTGGCTGCAATACCGTCAATTTCTCTTAAAAGATCCATAAAACGCATTTTTTCGCTCTGCATTAAAGTTCCGAGAATATGAAATTTCCATTTTCCGGATAAAATTTCCATTGAATCTTTGATTGCGTTCATACGGTTTTTACAGATAGGAGTAATATTCAGGTTAGCTTCTTTTTTCATGATTTCAAAATAAATTATAGTGCTGTAAAGATAATAAAAAAACAGAAAGGTAGTTTCCTCGAGGAAACCAGTTTCTAAAAGGAAATCCATTACCAGAGTATGATGATTATATATTAGATTTGTGATAACATTAAAAAATTGTAAAATATTTATCATCTCAAAAAATGATAAACAATAAAATACTAACATTTATGTTCCTCACCGTAGCTTTAAGCAGTTGTAACGGACAGAATGATAAAAGTAAAAAAATGGAAAACAGATCTACAAATCCTCTATTATGCGATCCTGCGACAGGAGTTTGTGAAGTTCCCGGAGAAAAGTTTGAAATTGGGAATATTGATGTAATGACTGACGAAAAACCTGTAAAAGTTATTTATTTTACAGATCCAATCTGCTCTTCATGCTCGGGAATTGAGCCTCAGCTGAGAAAATTAAAACTGGAATACGGAGATAACATAGATATAGAATACAGAATGGGAGGGCTTCTTCCGGACTGGAGCTATAACAGCGGAGGAATCAGCAAACCTTCTGATGTTGCGCATCATTGGGACGAAGTAAGTCTTTATTACGATATGCCTATCGACGGCGATATCTGGCTACAGGATCCGCTGGATTCTTCTTATCCGCCTTCTATCGCTTTTAAAGCTGCGCAGATGCAGGACAGAGAAAAAGCACTTGATTTCCTGAGAGAGCTTCGTGAAATGGTATTTTTGAAGAAAAAAAATATTGCAAAATGGGAGCATATGGTAACCGCAGCAAAAAAAGCAGAATTAAATACAGATCAGCTGAAAAAAGACTTTGAAGGAAGAGCAAAAGAGCTTTTTCAGGAAGATCTGAAGCTGGCAAGAGAGATGGGAGTTCGCGGTTTTCCTACGATGTTTTTTACCAATGATGCAGGAAAAAGAGAAATTGTGTACGGTTCTAAACCTTACGCATTCTATGAAACGGCTGTTCTGCGAGTGAATTCGGACACCAAAAAATCTGAGTACTCTAAAAACTGGGAGAATCTTTTTGAAAAGTATAATTCGCTTTCTGCAAAGGAATTTTCAGAATTATCGGGAACTCCCAGAAAGGAAAGTGAAAGACTGTTAAACGAGCTTTCAGATAAAGGAAAACTAGAAAAGCTGACCACCAAAAACGGTTCTATGTGGACCCTTAAATCATAATTAATTTCATTAATATTTAGCAAGTTTTTTTTAACATCCGGAAGTTCATTGAATTTCCGGATTTTTATTGCCATTGTTATCAATGTAAAAGAATCTGCTCTTTAGGAGCAGATCCAGTAGATAAATACATCTCATTTTTTTAATTAGACAACAATAAAAAAGCACAGCCGACGATGCTGTGCTTAAATTTTTATAAATTTAATTGCGATTTCAGAATTGAAAAAAGCAAAATATGTTTCCACTTCAGTTGTATTTCATAGTAAATGTAGGAATAAAATGTTTGCCAGACAATATACTAAATGTTAAAATTTATATTTTTTGATGGATAAATTTGTGATATTATTTTTTTGTTAAATAATCTCCAAAAGCGGATTTATGGTCTTCTTTTTTGTTGGTATATACTTCGACACGTATTTTATTTTTTTGATACAGAAGATCAAAGCTTTGTTACTTTTTTGCATTAAATATCTTCTCGTCATTGAAAAATTCCTATCTTTATCTCATCAAAATCTCTTTATAAATAACGCCCAATATTTCAGGATAATATTATAGCCTGAAAATCCTATGGTTCAAAATCCGTGAACCCATTAAATCTTTTTTTTAAACCTAAAAAGCAATTGTACATTAACAATTTTGCTTTTGCATTATAAAGAGAATATCATGAATACAAATACAATAGCCGTTATCGGCGGAACAGGAAAATCGGGAAAATTTCTTGTTCAAAGTCTTTTAAATAAACAATATCCTATCAGAATGTTATTAAGGAATCCTGAGAATTTTACTCTTAAGAGTCCTTTGATTAATATTGTGAAAGGTGATGTCAGAAATTCTGAAGCTGTTCATCATTTAATTAAAGATTGTGATGTAGTGATAAGTACACTAGGACAATCAGTCGGCGAAAAATCAATTTTCAGCGATGCAACAAGTAATATAATTAAAGCAATGAATTCCTACGGAATCAAACGTTATATCGTTACAACAGGACTGAATGTAAATACACCATTTGATCATAAAAATGAAAAGGTGAAAATGGCAACCGACTGGATGTATCAAAATTATCCTGAAACAACTACCGATAAGCAAAAAGAATATGAGCTTTTGAATGAAAGCAATCTGAACTGGACATTGGTAAGGCTTCCTTTAATTAATCTGACTGATGAAGGTTTTGCGAAAAAAAATATTTTCAAGAATGGAAAAGGTAAAACATTTCCGGCACAAGTCTTGCAAAATTTTTAATTTTTTAGGAGGGTTGGATTCGAAAGAGGTCGGGGTAGGAAAAGGTGGAAGGC
>NZ_JBBCQL010000348.1:0-3046 GCF_037149975.1 Chryseobacterium sp. VD8
ATGGGGTTCTTTGTAGCGGGAAATACAACCCTTCCCTTCGGCTCCGCTCAGGGTAAACAGGCTCAGGATGTGAAAATGACGGGCTACGGCTCCAAAGATGTTTTAGTCGTAAGATTAGACAAAAACGGGAAGGAACTATCCCAATTGGTATTAGGAGGTAAAGGATTGGATGAAGTGGAAAAAATGATTCCCACCAAAGACGGGGGAGCCTTGTTAGGGATCTATTCGAGAAGCGGGGCTTTGGCAGGAAGCGGGAAGGCAGAGGCTGGAAGTAAAGCCAAGCAGACAGAAAATTTTGGCGAAGGCGATTACTGGATCGTGAAACTTTCGAAAGACGGAAAAGTGGAATGGGAAAAGAATTTCGGAGGAAAAAGCGACGATCATCTAAGAACGCTGGCGCTGACTTCAACAGGTTACCTGATCGGAGGGGAATCCAGATCGGAAAGATCGGGAAATAAATCCGTTGGTATTGAAGAGGGTACAGACCTCTGGTTAATCTCCATTGATGAAAGGGGTGAAGAACTCTGGCAGAAATCTTACAGCTTTAAAAACCGCGATGTTCTTATGGGGATGAGCGTCATTGCCGGAAAGTAGGAAGACGGAGGCGGGAAGTCTAAGGGAATTCTCTTGGGCGGTTACACACAGGCGGAAGGCAGGATTGAAAATGATGACGAGACTTTCTGGATGCTGTATCTGGACCAGAACGGAAATGAGCAGTGGAGAAAGCACGTGAAGGGAGAATCCCGAAAAAAAGAGGAAAGACTGTCTGATATTAAGCTGAACCGTGACGGATCGATTGTACTCGCAGGAACCAGCGCAGAGGAACTGGGGAAAGAAAACTGGAAGATCGTGAAGCTGGGTGACAAACAGGTTGACCAGCTGATCGAAAAGCAGGACATTAAGATCTACCCGAACCCGGTAACGGATTATGTGTACGTGGAGCTTGGGTTTGAGGGCTTGAGAGAGGGAGCATTTGAGGCTGAGATCGCGGTGTATGATATGGGCGGAAGAAAGCTTGAAACGCTAAAAACAAAAAATAAGATCACCAAGATCAATACCCAGCCTTTGATTCAGGGGGCGTATCTGGTGGTGGTGAAAACCAATGACAAAACGGCGAATGCCAAATTGATTAAAAAATAAGACAAATGAAAAAAATAATGATAAGCGCATTTTTACTGGCTTCCCTTCTGGGAGGGATCCATATTGCTGCGCAGTCCAACGCCATAGGTCTTCAGAAGTATGATTATGTGACCAACGGAGATACCAATATGTACCAGGGAATTCCCAATATCGGTTTTCCTTTATTTAACGTGGAAATTCCTACCACCGGAACCTCCGTTACTCTTTCGGTTAATTACTCCACTGAGAGTATTTCCGGCTACAGCCTCATCAGTGATGTGGGAAAAGGATGGAACCTCTCTTCCATAGGCAGCGTCATAAGAAACAGAACGCGTGATGAGCACGATTATGTACTGAGCTCTTCCGGTGAATCTGTTTCGGATGTTTACAGTTACAGCTTTCCGGGAGGAAGCGGCAAATTCTACATCGGAAAAAATACGGCTACGCAGGAACTTACCGCCGTTCATACCTCCCCTTCCAACAACAGGATCATCATCACGAAAGATAACAGCCAGAACGATAAAATAAAGTCCTTTACCATTATCGATACCAAAGGAAACCGTTACCTTTTTGATAAAATAAACATCAATAAGATCCATCGCGGAGGAGATTTCTCTTTTCCTGAAGTTCCCGCAAATACCAAACTTATCAACAGCGGTTTTTTACTTTCCAGAATCTTCAATGCTAAAAATGAAGAAGTTGCCGCCGTAGAATATGAAACCACCATTGAATCGGTGAACCAGTTTGTGGGGGATCTGCAGCAGAACAAGATTAAAAAGATCACGATTCCCGGAACCGGAAGCATTGAATACCTCTACCTCAGTAATACCAACCCCCACTCTCTCAACAACCCCGGAGACAGGGACTGGTACCAGCTCGATAAGGTACTCCTGAAAGATACCCGCAGCCAGATCATCAACCAGTATAAGTTTGTACACACAAATGATCACCTTGAGGAGCTTATTAATCTGGATAAAAACAGCGCTCCGGTTCAGAAATTCACCTTCCAGTATAATGATCCGCAAGTAACCGGTGTAACTAATTACCCGGACAGTTTCGGATATCCGAACTACTACGATCCGTGCAGCTTTGATGAGGGAGAACTCCGTTCTCCGGGAAGTACCAATCCCGCGACGGTGCATTACGGCTCACTGAAACGCGTAAATCTTCCTACCGGGGGAAGTGTGGAATATGAATTCGAGTCCAACGTGATAAGAACCCCGGGACAGAATACGGCCTGCACTTCCGGACAATGCTATTACGATAATCATGACTTTGATAAAATACAGACCATTAATTTTGACACCTCCGTTACTAACCAGTATACGTTTTCAAAACCTCAGGGATACAAAAACAGGATATTTGTAACCTATGACTATGTGCTGTATCCTTTTCCTCCTCCTAAACCGGGAGTTCCTAATACAATAGGATATACAGTTAATAACGATAACGGATCCCCTTTCATCAATCCTTATACCGGTGTGGAATGCGGCGATAAACAATATTTTGATCTCACATATGGCAGCTCTTCAGTTACTGTTTCTTTTATCGGAACCCGACAGGGACACGGAACCATGTCTGTGTATGCCGCCAAAGAACAGCCACGCGATGAAAACGGATACGGAAACGGTCTGAGGATAAAAAGCATTAAAAACTTCAATCCGGGATCTTCTGCTCCGGTAAGCTATACCCGATATGAGTACAGCAGCTTTACAGATCCCCAGTATTCCAGCGGGCAAATACTGGATTATGCGGAAGATGTATCTTTTATAGATACAGGAAGAAGCACCAGCAAACCTTTAGGATACACGAATATAAAAGCCGTTAATATGATCGACGGAAGCTACTCCAGATATTATTTTGCAGAACCTGTAAGCCTTACCTCAGGAAGTACGCCTTCTTTTTACTCTCTGGATCAGGATATGAG
>NZ_JBBCQL010000349.1:0-3045 GCF_037149975.1 Chryseobacterium sp. VD8
TTGCGAAAATATAATAAAGTGTAAAAATGATTCCGACACTGAAAATTACAATCCAAGGTTGTGAGGAAATATGATACATGATTTCCAGTAGAATAGCGAAATAGATAACACCATAGCTTAATATCGAAAATAAATATTCAAGAAAAGTATTGAATTTTTCGTCGTGATCGGGATGTTTTTTCAGTAAAAATAAATTGAAAAATGTTGTTATCAACGTTACCAAGCTTGTTAAAAACACAGGATTGAAAACAATATTCAGATTTTTGGCATCAATATATTCTGTCCAGGTAATTACTTGTGCAGCAATTACCAAAGGAAAAAGAACATAGAAACATTTTCTGAAAATCGGCAGGCAGGTTTTCTTCCATATATATAAAAGGAGCGTTGCTTCAATTGCCCAGACACTCGTGATGAGATGGGTTTTGAACTGCAGTGCAACGGCTAATGTTAAAAGACTCACTGTAACGGCTGTAAAAACAGAGTAGTTAATTCCAAAATTCTTTTGAGAATATTCTCTGAAAAGCAAAAATGAATTCACCAAAGCAAAAATCAGCGGAAAAATAATCACAGGTTCATAGCCAAGCTGATTAAAAATATAAACCAGTCCGATGATATTGGTAAAATTAATTAAAACAAGCATCAGAATATCCGGTGAAGACATTGCTTCTTTCCGGAAATAATTTTTTAAGGCAAAAGAATAGAAGATAATGTATCCTGAAATATAGAAATAAATGCTTGTAAGCTGCGTAGTTTCAAAAGTCCAGTACAAAAGATAAACATAAGTGAATATGAATGCAATCCATCCGATACTTTTCCAGTTTTTAAGAAAGGCAATGGCGAGCATTCCCAGATTCAGAACCGTAATGTAAGTAAACAAAAACGGATAGTTGCTGTGTCCGGAACTAACCATCAATGGTGCTAAAAAACCTCCGAATAAAGAGAAAATAATCAGAATTTCACTTTTATAATAATAGGAGAGTGCAATGCATATCAAAGTAATCAGGCAGGTAACAGAAAAAGCAATGTTTTGCGAAAACAAATGATATTCCCGAAAAGCAATAGTAACCGTAAAATACAAAACGGCAATCCCGCCTCCTGTAATAATGGAAGAAAAGACTGAATAGTTTTTCCTTAAAAAATGACCAAGTAAAATAATGACTGCTCCCAGAAAGAATCCGATTCCTACTCTTGGGGTTTCTCCGATCCAGTTTTTATCAATGGCATACTTTACAAAATAACCGATTCCCAAAACCAAAGTGAAAATCCCGATAATGGTTATAGCATTCTGTTTCAGAAATTCGAAGATAATATTCATCCAGTCTTTTCCTTCTTTTTCAGGAATAATTTCTTGCTGAATATTTTTTTCTTTCTGAGGAAGAACTTCATGTTCTGCCGGGTGCGGAATTTTCTGCCATTCTTTTTCTTCTTTACTTTCCGGAATTTCAGGATTCAGTTTTGAACTCAGTTCCGAAACCTTTTGTTCTAATCTGCTGATCTTACTGCTCAGATTATTATAAATGATGAATATAAAAAGAATAAGGAAAATAACAATTGCATAAATCATCTTTGTTCTTTTGGGAGTATCAAATATAACAATAAACTTAATAGCAAATAATTAATCCGCCAATAAGCAAATTATATGGCGGATTAATCTGAAAGTAATATTTGAACTATAAAAATTAATTAGATATTTTGTAAATATAGAAAGAACCTGTGCTTGAACCGAGTAACCCCAAATCCAGTACAGTGTTGTTGGTAAGACCGAAAGATATTTTATCTCCTGCCTGAAGAGAATATAATGAATTAATACTTCCCTCAGAGATCGTTAAACTAACCAATCCAAGATTGACTCCGCTGAAATCACTCGTGTCGATGATGGTAGAAGTTCCTGCGCGGTTTCTTAAAATGGCAATGCTTGGCGTTGTCGTAAGAACTCCGGATTGAATACCTGTACCATACCTGAAACTAAATCCGATTGCATAAACACCTGTAGAAGGTACTGTATACGTATTGTCAGAATCAGAGAACAAAGATGCTGTACCTGTAGTTCTTTCTGTGGTTAAAAAATTTACCGGTCTGAAACCGTTTGGTAAAATTCCCACATTGATCAAAGTAATACCTGATGATTTTTTCGCAGAATAAACAGAAGTGTTTGTTCCCGAAGTCAATACATAATCTGCAATAACCTGTGGTGCGATCTGTACAACCTGTGAGTCTCCACCGGTGTTTTGGTTAACAGCAAGCATCTGGTATCCCGAAATAGTTGAAGCTGCAGGAGTTTGCCTGATTTTCATTGTTCCATTAATGTCGAGATTTGCTTGTGGGTTTGGAGTGTTAATGCCAACCCATCCACTTTGAGCAAAAGTTGAGGCTGACATCATAGCCAAAAGTAAGCTACAAATTTTAGTTTTCATGCTACAAAATTTAAATTAGTTAATGGTTTTATTCTCAGTCAGTTGTTCTAGTTATATCAAATATCATGCAATGAAGGTTTTATTTATGATAATTTTTCAATAATTATTGAAAAATTATCATAAAAATTTAATCATATATAAATTATGTTAATTAAGTGGTTATTGTTTTGCCTTCTAAATACTTGAAAATTTCTACTAATCAATAGCTTGCAGATAACAACTAAGTAAAAATAGTTTTTTTTATTTTTAAAACCAAGAAAATAACTAAATAAATCTCTTTGAGATGAAATATGTTGATTGGTATATGTGTTTGTAAATAATTATTAATTAGCTTTTTAGAAAAAATTCTTTATAGCTTCCGAGAAAATCTACTTCTACATTCAGTGCTTTTAATTCTTCAAGTGCATTTTGATAAAGTGCCGATTCCCAGCTTCCGGCTACATTGATGAAGAAAAAATAATTTCCGAGTCCTGTTTTCAGGGTTCTGGATTCTATTTTGCTGAGGTTCATCTTTCGCCATGCAAAAACCGACAGAACCTGATGAAGTCCTCCCGCATGATCTTCAGGAAGGGTGATCAGCAGACCGGATTTTTCTCCCAAAACTTCCAGATTTTCATTACTGTAAGCAGTG
>NZ_JBBCQL010000350.1:0-2971 GCF_037149975.1 Chryseobacterium sp. VD8
TGTCATCCTGAAAGGATCTAAGCACGAATCTTTCAATCTTTTTTCGCTACTTTTAGATCAGAATAACAAGCTAAAATGTTAATCTATGCTGTCAATGTATAATTTCGTAAATTTAGTTACATTAAATCAACAAAATTATGCCCTGGAATCCTGAAATTTACAATCAGTTTAAAAACATTCGCTATAAACCTTTTTTTGATCTTTCAGATTTAATTAAAGATGAAAAATCTATGAAGGCTATTGATCTGGGATGCGGAACCGGAGAACAGACTGCAATATTAGCTGAAAAATTTCCCGAAGCTGTATTTATCGGAATAGATTCTTCTGCCGAAATGCTTGAGCAATCAAAAAGTCTTGAAAATGAACGTCTTCATTTCAGACAGGCGACAACAGAAGAAATTTTGGAAAGTGATGAAAACTGGGATTTGATCTTCAGCAATGCGGCTTTGCAGTGGTCTGATAATCATCACGAATTATTCCCGAAACTGATTTCAAAACTGAACTGTAACGGACAACTTGCAATCCAAATGCCTTATCAGCCGGGAAATATTCTCAATCAGATTTTGTCTGAAATGTCGGATGAGGAACCTTTCAAAACACAATTAAACGGATGGAACCGTCCTTCTTCTGTTTTAACCATTGACGAATACGTACAGATTCTATTTGAAAACGGACTTGAAAATTTAAATATATTTCAGAAGGTGTATCCTATTATCGCGGAAGATCATGAAACGCTATTTAATTTCATTTCGGGATCTGCATTAATTCCTTATCTGGAAAGACTTTCGGAGGATGAGCAGAAAAATTTTAAGACAGAATTTAAACGGAGGATTCAGAAAAATTTCCCTAAGCTTCCGGCAGTTTATTCTTTCAAAAGAATTTTAATGTATGGAAGAAAAGTATAAGTCCTTTAAAAATAAAATCGCGGAAAATACATTCTCCGCGATTTCAATTTATAGAAAATATTTTAAGATTAAGCTACCGTAACCCCGAAAAGATGCCCGATTAAAGCCGTAATTCCCATGGCAACCGTTCCCCAGAAACAAATTCTGAGAACGGCGATTCCTATTTTTGAGCCTCCTGTTCTTGCTGAAATAGCGCCCAGAATCATCAGAAATATAATAGAAAAACCATATTGAAAATACACCATTTCCTTTAAGGGAGCCACCAGTGAAACGATAAACGGCAGTAACGCTCCCAAAGCAAAAGAACCGAATGACGCCAAAGCAGCCTGTAACGGTTTAGCCTGAGTAATTTCGTTAATTCCAAGCTCGTCATGAGCATGTGCCGCCAAAGCATCGTGTTCCGTAAGTTCTGTAGCTACTTTCAAAGCTGTTTCTTTGCTTACGCCTCTTTTTTCATAAATTTTAGCCAGTTCCAGAAGTTCGACTTCCGGCATTTCTTCAAGTTCCCGCTTTTCGCGAAGGAGATCTGCTTTCTCGGTATCTTCCTGCGAACTTACCGATACATATTCTCCTGCAGCCATAGACATCGCTCCGGCAATCATTCCGGCGAGTGCGGCAAGAATGATGGTATTTCTTTCGGGTGTGGCTGCTGCAACACCAATAACGATACTTGTGGTTGATAATAATCCGTCATTCGCTCCCAAAACTGCTGCACGAAGCCAGCCTACTCTGTTCACATAATGTTTTTCCAACTGATGATGCATACACTTTAGTTTTTAAGTTAAAAAAATGACTTGCTAATTATGTTAACAAGTCAAAATTAAACTGATTTTTTATTTAAACCTTAAATTTAACGAAATAATATCAGATTTCATTCCGATCGATTTCGTATAATGTCCATATCGTATTTCCAGCATATTCAGTCGTTCTACCCCGAATAAACCGTTTTTCGGACTGATTCTGATTCCTGCTCCGTAAAAATGGCTGTCGAATTTTGACAGATCATAATTGCTGGTGTAGAAATCATCAAAGGCGGTATGCTGCTGATAAGGCGCAAAATATTTAGCCGCAGTCTGAGAATAATAACGATAGAAAGGACTCACCGAAACAAAAGGAGACACTTTCACCGGTGTTTCTAAACTGAACGTATTGGATTTCAAGCCCCAATCGTCTGTGTAATAACGATAATACGCTCTCAAAATCACCTTGTCTCCAAGGAAATAATTCGCTCTTACTCCCAAAGGAATTTTAAATCTTTTATCCGGCAACGCTTCCTGATGAACCGATTTATCATTAAAGTAAACCCTGTGGAACGGCAGGCTTAAATATCCGGTCTGCTGAACTCCGTCCGCCAGAAATTCAACCTGAAAATTCTGATTGATGATCTGTGAATACGCCAAAGACAAAGCAAAGGTATTTCTTCCGCTGGTTCCGTAATCATCATGTTCTTTTCCCGTATTGCTTCCTGTTCTCAGTTCAATCGGAGTGACTAATTTTACCTGATCCAGAAAGGTCTGAAATTTAGCCGTAAACTCTCCCATTCGGTTTTTCGTTTTTTGTGAAAACCCGATGTTTGCCCCGTATGAGGTATAATCGAATTCGAAAGAGGTAGAAACTCCTGCCATTAAAGTCGTTCCTTTTTCGGTATTTTCACGGCTCCAGCTTAATGCAGGATAAATTCTGTTGTCTGCGTGCGAAGCCGATGAATTGGCTTTCAGATCAATCATATCCGAAGATGCGGAAGTATAATGATCGATCCCGACACTTACATTGAATTTATTTTTACGGTCTTTTTTATCGTATTTTACCATCGTTACATCAATCGTGTTGGAAACATCGGTCAGTTTTTCTGAACCGATTCCTCCTGTAACGGCAGAATTGTTTCCGTCCTGTTTGTAGTAACTAGAAACTAAATTAGCTTCATCAAAAGTCAGCTTTTTGGGCTGTTCGTTATTTGTGTTTTCCTGTGCTTTTGCATTAAAAATTCCGAAAAGAGCAACAACACTTATGATTATTTTTTTCATTGTAGATCACATTAAATTTTTACCATTCTCTTTTCTTAATTG
>NZ_JBBCQL010000351.1:0-2937 GCF_037149975.1 Chryseobacterium sp. VD8
CAACAATCAACCCTATAAGCTTCGTTTTGTTCATTTTCAGACTTTTGGCAATTTTATTCGGGGTATAATTGATGCTTTTTGCAACGTCAAGAATTCTGGTTTTGGTCGCTTCACTAATTCTGCTTCCTTCTTTTTTATTGAGAACATAGGAAACCGTAGCTACAGAAACCTCTGCAATTCTCGCAATATCTTTAATAGAAGCTCTTTTCATAATTTTCTGACTTTGATGCAAAAATATTTCATAAAAAATATAAAAAACAATAGACGTTTTTTTTGGTCGTTTTGAAAATAATTGTAGATTGGCAGTTTTTCGAAACCGAAATAAAATAAAATTCAAAACATTAAAAATCAATCAGTTAAAATTAATTTCAAATTTAAATTATTGGTATATTAATTCAATATTAATCAACTAAGACTTTATGGCTCCTGTTTTGGTTAAACGTTTTACCTTCTAAATTTAATTAATTTTTAATTTAAATCAAAACAGAGGAGAATAATTTTCTTGTTTTCTGTTGTTAAAACCAATATTTTAGACAAATTATCCAAGACTTATGGAAATTGACCAGATTCTCGACCGCATTTACTTACTTCCCGAAATCTCAAAAATAAAACTGAAACAATACATTACAGAAGTTTCTTATCCTAAGAATTTCTGTCTGATGGAAGCTGGAAAGGTAATTCCTCATATTTATTTGTTGAAAAAAGGAATTGTTCGTGCGTATGCATCTACAGAAGACAGAGACATCACATTCTGGTTCGGAAGTGAAGGCGAACCTGTGGTTTCCATGAAAAGTTATGTGGAAAACAATCCCGGATACGAAAATATTGAACTGTTGGAAAACTGCGAATTGTATCAACTGGAAACAGAGCATCTTAAAAAATTATTCAACGAAGATATTCATATAGCGAATTGGGGAAGAAAGTTTGCGGAAAGAGAACTGGTAAAAACCGAAGAACTGATTATTTCAAGACAATATAAAACGGCTCTTGAAAGATATAAAGATTTGGTAAAAAACAAACCTGACCTGATCAGAAGGGTTCAGCTTGGGCATATTGCTTCTTATTTAGGGATTTCGCAAGTGAGCTTAAGTAGAATAAGAGCGGAGATTAAGCTGTAGTGTTTTAGGGTTGGAGTGTTTGAGAATTTTAGCGTTTGAGAGTGTGAGGGTTGTAGGGTTGTAGAGTTTGGATAGATGAGATCTAATCTTTACAGTAGATTTTTTAACAATTGTAAAATTTTATTCTTACCAAATTACGGAACTTTGCAATTGTAAATGACAAAAAAATGAATTGGATCATCTTGATTATTGCAGGGTTATTTGAAGTTGCCTTTGCTTCATGTCTGGGAAAAGTAAAGGAAACAAGCGGAACAACAATGTACTTTTGGTTTGCAGGTTTTCTGATCTCTTTAACGGTAAGTATGCTTTTACTGATTAAAGCCACCCAAACCTTACCTATCGGAACCGCTTATGCCGTCTGGACAGGAATTGGAGCGGTAGGAACTGTTTTAATGGGAATTTTCTTTTTTAAAGATCCGGTAAGCTTCTGGAGAATTTTCTTTATTGTGACTTTAATTGGATCTGTGGTTGGATTGAAAGCTGTTTCTGCACATTAAAAAAAATTAAAGATAAATTTATAATCTTGTTAAATGCTTTATAGCAAAGCCGTTTTCAGAATTTGAAAGCGGTTTTTTTATTACAGAAAGTTTATAATTTTAATTATCTTTGAAAAAATTTCAACCATGAAAAAAACTTTACTTCTTTTGTGTTGCGGCGGTCTTTTATTAGCTCAAAATACGTCTCAACTGTTCAATACAAACTGGTATATTTCACAAATGATTATAGGAGGACAAACAACCGTTACTCCTACGATGGATCAGTCGCTTCAGCCTTCTACATTTTCGAATTCATCGGGAAGCAACGTTTTTACTTCAAAGTATTTTAATGTTTCCGGAATACCGCTTACCTTTTCTACGATAGATGATTCCTTTATTAAAAACAGTTCTGCAGGATGTACGTTGGCAGATTACTGGGGAAACAATATGACTGCTGTACAAGGATATGATCAAAAAAACTGCGACTTTTACGTTAATCCGGCAATTGGTCAAGTTTATAATTATCAGATTGTTCCCAATGGTTCAGGAAAGACTTTAATCATAACAAATCCTTCTAATAGTAATAAAATCTATTACAACAGTTCCATTTTATCTACAAAAGAGAATAATCTTAAAGCTACCATTTCTTTTCAAAATCCTGTAAAGGACAATTTAATTGTGATAAATCTGGAAAATGATCTTCCTGTAAAGGTTTTCAATATGCTTGGACAAATGATGTATGAAGGTAAAACATCTGACAAAAAAGTGAAGATTGATACTCGGAATTTTGTAAAAGGACAATATATTTTAATGATTGAAGGACAAAAACCTTTGAAATTTATTAAAGAATAAATTGTTTGTTATCATTAATACAGCAAAAACGTCTTCGCAATGAAGACGTTTTTTATTTTTTATACACCAAAGGCAGAATTTCATTTTCTCTAAGCCCGTATTTTTTTATTTCCTCTTCGGTAAACTGTTTGGAATAAAAATTAATATCCGTTTCAAACCCTGCTTTTCTCAGTCGGTCGAAATAATCCATTCCGTACCAACGAACGTGATCGTACTGCCCGAAATGTTTCTGACGTTCTTTCGGATCTTTTATCGTAAAATCTTCATACGTTTTTTCCAGAGAATTTTTCATCGGAACCTGCAGAATTCCCCAACCTCCCGGTCTTAAAACACGATACAGTTCGTTCATCGCTTTGGCATCATCTTCAATATGTTCCAGAACGTGGTTACAAAAAATAATATCGAAGCTTTCATTTTCAAAAGGAAGATCGAGAATGTCTGCTTTTACGTCTACAATCGGCGAAAAAAGATCGGCAGAAATGTAGTTTAAG
>NZ_JBBCQL010000352.1:0-2935 GCF_037149975.1 Chryseobacterium sp. VD8
ACCAAAGCAACACCACCACCTGCAACAATACCTTCTTCTACAGCAGCTCTTGTTGCGTGAAGCGCATCGTCCACTCTGTCTTTTTTCTCCTTCATTTCCACTTCAGAAGCAGCACCTACGTAAAGTACAGCAACACCTCCTGCTAATTTAGCCAGTCTTTCCTGAAGTTTCTCTCTGTCGTAGTCAGAAGTAGTCGTTTCCATCTGAGCTTTGATCTGTGCAACTCTTCCTTTAATTTTGCTGTCGTCACCACCACCGTTTACAATCGTAGTGTTGTCTTTGTCGATAGAAACTTTTTCAGCAGTTCCCAACATATCTAAAGAGATGTTTTCCATGGTGAAACCTTGCTCCTCAGAAATTACCTGTCCTCCTGTTAAGATTGCGATATCTTCCAACATCGCTTTTCTTCTGTCTCCGAATCCAGGCGCTTTTACCGCAGCAATTTTAAGAGAACCTCTTAATTTGTTTACCACTAAAGTTGCCAAAGCTTCTCCTTCAACTTCTTCAGAGATAATTAATAAAGATTTTCCTCCTTGAGCAATTGGTTCAAGAACAGGAAGCAATTCTTTCATGGAAGAGATTTTTTTCTCAACCAAAAGGATGTATGGGTTTTCCAATTCAGCCAACATTTTTTCAGGATTCGTCACGAAATACGGCGACTGATATCCTCTGTCGAACTGCATTCCTTCTACAACGTCTACCGTTGTATCGATTCCTTTAGCTTCTTCTACTGTAATAACTCCTTCTTTACCAACTTTTCCGAACGCTTCAGCGATTAAAGCACCGATAGTTTCGTCGTTGTTAGCAGAAACAGAAGCTACCTGCTTTACTTTATCTGTAGAATCGCCCACTTCCTGAGACTGAGCTTTTAAGTTCTCAACCACTGTTGCAACCGCTTTGTCGATCCCTCTTTTCAAATCCATTGGGTTTGCACCTGCAGCTACGTTTTTAAGACCCTCTCTTACGATAGCCTGTGCCAGAACAGTAGCGGTAGTAGTACCGTCTCCTGCGATATCATTGGTTTTGGAAGCCACTTCTTTTACCATTTGCGCTCCCATGTTTTCTACTCTGTCTTCAAGTTCGATTTCTTTTGCAACTGAAACCCCGTCTTTGGTAACGTGAGGTGCACCGAAAGATTTTTCGATTACCACGTTTCTTCCTTTTGGTCCTAAAGTTACTTTTACTGCATTAGCCAATGCATCAACACCTCTTTTTAAAGCGTCTCTTGATTCGATATCGAATTTTATTTCTTTTGCCATTGTTTTAAGCTTTTGGCGATTTGCTTTTAGCTTTTGGCTTTAGCAATTCGCGGTTTATTTTTTATAATTTGATTTTAATTTCCGTTAAGCCTGTTCCAAAGCGTGACAAGCTTCTTTTTTAGCAGGGTTAATTCTTCTGAAAGATTTTGGTATTCATTTTCATTAATATAATCTAAATCTTTAGCAAGAATTAATTGGTTTTCTGCTTCGTTGGATGATCCCAGCGCAATATTGATGAAATTAGCAAACTCTTTATCTGAATTTCTTCCGCTTCCTTCCGAAATATTATATCCGATAGAAGCAAATGATCTCCTGATTTGAGAGGTCAACCCAAACATTTCTTCCTTTGGAAAATTTTTGGTTGAGGTATAAATTTTTAAAGTCAGTTGATGGCTTAATTGCCAAACTTCAAATTTTTTGAAATCTCTCATTTACAATTTTCAATGCCGGAAAGCCATCTGCCGGAAGCAAAAAGCTATTAGCCAATTATTCCTAGTAAATCTCCCTCTTTTACAATTAAATAATCCTTTCCTTCCAATTTCAATTCAGAACCCGAATATTTCCCGTAAAGAACTTTGTCACCCACCTGTACAGTTGTAGGCTCATCTTTTTTGCCCGGACCAACTGCCACAACAGTACCTTCCTGAGGTTTTTCTTTTGCGGTGTCCGGAATAATAATACCTGAAGCTGTTTTAGTTTCTGCAGCGATCGGTTCGATCAAAACTCTGTCTGCTAATGGTTTAAAGTTTACTGACATAATATATTTAATTTTTTAATTATTTCTGTCTTGAAATTCTCTAATTGTATGCCAACACAGGCAAAAGAAAATTTTGGCAGACTAATTTTTTTTGAACGGAAATTTTGTCAGAAAAAAAGTCACTTCAAAAATGAGGTGACTTGTATTTTATTGATGACAAGAATCTTTGTAATCGTCAATCAGTTTTTTATAGATATCAGTGTATATTGCTGATTTATATTTCATATTTATTTTTGATGCTTCAGCTCCTCTTTTACCTTTAAGCGCTGCTTTTCTTTCGTCATCTGTTGCTCTTTTCTTTTCCTTAAAAGTTTTATTGGAAAAATAATCGTTCTGTCTTGCTTCATCTACTTTTTTCAGAAACTCCGGACAGTCTGCTCCTACCATTTCATAGGCTGTATAGAATTTTTTGTATAATGTTTTAAGATTAAATAAATCTAAGGGACTTAATGAAGGATAATCTACCGGCGCAATGGCAACGGTGTCGTCTGGTTTGCTTAAATAAACCATTACATAAGTTAACTGACAATCGTTTTCGTTTCCATTAGAAGCTGCGGAATAATTATTTCCAAAATCTGCCTTGCACATCATGCTTCTGTAACCATAAAGATTTATCAGTCCTTTTTCCATCAAAGGAAGCATCAGTACTTTTCCTTCGGATTCCAGTTCCTGATCTTTGTTGATTTCTTTTACCAGACGTTTGTCCAGTTGAAATTGCTCCTGGGTTTCTTCATTTGTATACAATAAACTTTTAATATCAGAAACAGGGATTAATTGTACTTGAGTATCGCTTTTTGAAGATTTAAATTTTACTTCTTTTCTGTCTAAATTGGCATATTTAGGTCCTTTTCCCATGAAACTGAATGTTGCAACATCAGGAAGCATAAAGTCTTGTGCAAATCCTTTTTTCGTACTGCCG
>NZ_JBBCQL010000353.1:0-2852 GCF_037149975.1 Chryseobacterium sp. VD8
TGAATCGCTCCGATGGAAAGCCCAATCTCAATCCAAATTGATTCGCGGTTGTAATCATCAATGATATTCAATGTTCTAAATCTTCTCGAATTGAAAAGCGCATCACTCATAAAATCGATACTCCAAACTTCATTGTAGTTTCTTGGAACTTCCAGATTTTTTCGTTCTCTCGAAGCCAATCTTCTCTTGCGTTTCCTTAAAAGATTCAATCCTAATTTTTTGTAAATACGATACACCTTCTTGTGATTACAGGAAAAACCTTGATTCCTCAGACTATGAAATATTTTCTTGAATCCATAGCTAGGATGTTTCTCTGAAAGTTCATTCAGCCAACCAATGAGTTCTGTGTCTTCCTTTCTTTGGGGCTGATAATAATAACTGCTCCTTTCCAAATTAAGAGATTTACACGCCTGCCGGATGTTTATAGGATATTCTGACACAAGGTAATTCACAACTTCTCGTTTCGTAGCAGGCTTTACCACTTTTTTGACAAAACGTCCTTCAATGCTTCATGTTCCAAGCTCAAATTGGCAAACATCTTCTTCAAACGATTGTTCTCAGATTCCAGTTCCTTGATTTTCTGTAGTTCTTTGGTAGAAGTTATCCCACCAAATTTCTTTTTCCAATCGTGCAAGGTTTGGTAGTGGAAACCGTATTTTCGAGACAATTCTTTTGCGGTCTGCCCTGATTCATACTCTTTCAAAATTGCCAAAATTTGGCTGTCTGTAAATTTACTTGTTCTCATATCCTAAAATTAATTGTTTTTTCTCGTTAATCTTAGGGTTATAAATTGTCCAACCTTAGGGGAGACTTACAGATGCTTTGAAGATTATTCCCTACTTTCTTGTTCACAAGCTGGGACAGATCGTTATAGGTGTTTTCGGCAAGCAGTTCTTCAGGATTATTGTCTACCTGATGATAATGTTTTACCAACCTGTTCTGAGAATCATACTCAAATCTTTCCTGTACCGTTACCCCGACTTCGCCCTGCTTTCTGAGGTTAAAAATGAAAAGCATCTTATTTTGTGCTGCTCTTTATAACACAAAACCCACCGCAAAAAAGGTGGGTTTATTATTGTTCACGGATTACAAATCCGCGAGATCAGGGATTCCCGCGAAATGCGAGTTGTTTTTCAGTTAGTAAATAGTTTTAATATGTTTTTTATTATAGTGAGCCAACCCGCTCTATCTAAACTTCTGTCAGTTTCTTTTTCTCTCTCTTCATAGGTCATTTTTTTCAACCTCTTTACATTATATACTAATACTGCAATAAATACTGCTGAAGAAATTAATAGAATAAGTAATACATCATTTCTCATTTTCTTTTATTTTTTTGCCTTTTGAGTAACCTGTTCTTGCAGGTGAAGAAAGACTATTTATTATTTTCCCAAATCTTATATAATCTTTCATTTTTGAAACTCCTTGTGGCGACATAAGAGCTTTGTATAAGCTTCTTCGAGCTAATCCAAAATCACCAACCATTTCACCAACTAATTGTCCATCACCACCCGTAACATATCCAGGCTTATTACTATTTAGATTGTCTATTCCGTTTCCTACTAATCCTAAAAGATTTCCTGGAACATTCTCTAATTGTTTATCATTACCCCAAATTCCATAAAGTTGAATAGGACCAGATATAGACCTTGTAAGTCCATCACCAATTAGATATACCCCTGAAACTTTTGTTATCATTGTGGGTTCGGGAACAAGTAATGAACCAACTCCTCCAATCAATTCATCTACACCGCTATACATATTTATACCAACGATAACAGATTTAACTATTTTTTCTAAAGTAAGATTTTTGGTTAAAGTTATTTCCGGAATATTATGAAGCGTCCCGTTTTCAATTGCTTTTCCTCTACCTGCTTTTGAATCATCATAAATTACACCATCCGCACCATAATGAAAATTCCCCATCGTGTTGCTCGCAAAAGCATATTTTGCGCCCTCAATGTTATTGTCTTTGAAAAATTGAGAGGCGTTATCTCTATTTAAATCTTTATTATATAAATATTGTCCATCATTTGTATAATACCAATCTCTTCCATCGGGGTCAATCACAAGAACAGGATTGTCCGCAACATAATGATAAGAAGAATATGAATGATATAATTCTTGGTGATCATCTTGCACCCCCCACCTTCCGATGTCTGCCATATAAAACCTTGTTCCGTAATCATACAATCCTGATTCCGTCTGCAATTCTTTTCCATTGTAACTGTATTTGTATACAGGATTTCCCGGTAAAACATTATAGGCTTCATGCTTCATCCCAAAAGGATAATAGTTATTTTCTTCAAGAACTTCTGCGCCGCTTCCATTGTTGAAATAACTTAAACGGATATTTCCCAAATGGTCTGTGTAGTTGTAAATATACTTATTATTTTCGAAATTATAATACCCTTCGGAAGTTGGAACAAATTTAAGCAACTCATTGGTATATTGAAAACCATCCAGATAATCCGTCCTTTCGTTGAAAAGATGGGTTATATTACTGGAATTTTTATAGGAATATTGTTTCCCCACTTTTACTCCATCTGCCCTGTAAGTATATGCTGTATTAACGTATATTTTTCCGGCACGAGTTGTTATGAAATTATCGAACTTAATGTATTTCGGAAGATTTAAAAAATTATAATCAATTTGCAAAATTCCCTTATCTCTGTGAGAAATCATATTTCCGTTGCTATCATAGCGAATTGGATTTCCTGAGGTATCCGGATAACCTCTGTAATCTGTTGAGGAATCGGTAACGGAAGTCAGCCTGTTTCCGGTATAAATATATCCAAGATCATCAATATTAAATGCAGAAGCACCTTGCTGAGATTGCGCCGATCTTTTCAGAT
>NZ_JBBCQL010000354.1:0-2842 GCF_037149975.1 Chryseobacterium sp. VD8
CAGGTTTATCGGGAATTTTTGTTTTAATTCATTCAATTCCTTTCGTTCCCAAATTAACATCTCCCGCCAAAACAACGACATCGGCATGATCAAAAGATAATTCCGACATTCCAAATTCCTGATGCAGATCGCTGATGATTTGTATTTTCATGGTGCTAAAATAAAAAAAGAACCGACAATTTCTTGCGGCTCTCTCAATAAGAATGTCTAAACTGATTTTTCGGTTAATCAAAAAGTATAGATATTCCTTTATATAATTTAGTTTAAAGTAGGTCAGTTTACGAAACAGCGATTTCAGATTCTGCGATTTTTATATTTTTAAAGATGAAAAAACACAACATTGTTAATGCAAAAACAGCATAGCCGATCAGAATAATCAGACTTAAATTTCCAACCGCCAGTTCCGAAGGAAAAATCTGGCTCATCAACGTCATAAAAGACAACCCGATTCCTGCGCCTAAAAAATAGCTTGTCGAACTCAGACTCGAAGCCACTCCGTAAGAGGAAGGATTTACATCCTGAATTCCCAAAACAGACAAAGCGGTAAAACAAAACGTCATCCCTATTCCTGAAATGCATGCTGCACCGAATAAAATCATTGACAAAGGATGCCCGAAATAAATGGAAACCAATAATGCCAAAGCTCCGCTCAACATAAAGATCCAGCCCAAAATTCCCATCTGTGAAGAATTTATTCTTTTGGCAACATGAGGAAGGATAAATTTAGCTACCAAAGCCGACATAATACTGAAAGGAACCAGCATCAGTCCCGCCGAAGCCGCACTGTGATTCATATCTTTCTGCAACATCAGCGAAATTAAAAACAAAAATCCGATGAAAAAAGCGCCTAAAGCCACAAAAGCCAGATTGGAAACTACCAGAGAAGAATGTTTCAACAATTTTAAATCAATCAAAGGCTGAGCAACAGATTTTAAACGGAAAACGACAGAAGTTAATAAAATGACCGCCAAAATTAACGAAGCTGCAACCAATAAAGTCTGTTCTTTGATGTGAACCAGTTCATGCGTTCCGTATGTTAGGCTCAGTAACCCCAAAACCAGAAGAATTCCCGACAGAAGATCTGTTTTTTGGGATAAGCCTTTCTCGTCTTTCGGAAGATATTGATACGCGAAAATCAAGGTGATGAAAAGAATCGGAACATTGATTAAGAAAACCCAATGCCAGCTCAGATACGTACTGATGATTCCCCCAAAAGAAAGTCCGCTTCCGGAACCAATCGCAGCAAAAGAACTGAAAATCCCGATCGCACGGTTTCTCTCCTGATCTTCTTTAAATGTATTCGTCACAATAGACATTGCCGAAGGCATGATGAAAGCCGCTCCCAATCCCTGCAATGCTCTGAAAATAGCTAAAGTTCCGAAGTTTTCAGACAAACCCGCTCCCAGAGAAGTCAGCATAAAAAGGAATAATCCCAAAAGAAAAATTTTCTTTCTTCCGAGCTGATCAGAAAGTTTTCCCCCGATAATCAGAAAACCGCCAAAAAACAATACATATAAAGTCTGAAGCCATTGTACGGTTTCTGCACCAATCCCGAATTGCTGTTGAATAGAAGGAATTGTGAGATTGATAATCGCAATATCCAAAGCCTCTACAAATGTTCCTACCGATGCTAAAATCAAAATCAAATTCTTTCTCTCCATATAGTTCAATTATGCTGCAAAATTAAAATTAATAGAACGTATATAAAAATTCAAACTAAAATTAAGAACATATTTAATTTAATTCAATTTAAAAAAGAACAAATAGTCTTATATTTGAAATTAATTCTTCAAAAACAGAACAGATGGCAACAGAAAATTATACACCCGACGAAAAAGACCTTTCCATTCTCAGAATTTTACAGAAAGATGCGAAATTAAGCGTCCGCGATATTGCGGCAAGAATTAATCTGAGTCCCACTCCTACTCACGAAAGAATTAAACGAATGGAAAAACTGGGTATCATTAAAGAATATACCACCGTTGTTGACCGTAAAAAAGTAAATAAAGGAATGATAGTGATTTGCATGATCGCGCTGAACGTTCACAACAAAAAAACAGCAGGGAAATTCATCGAGGAAGTCGGAAAACTGAAAGAAGTGGTTGAGTTTTACAACATCAGCGGAGATTTCGATTTTATGCTGAAAATTCTCGCTCCGAATATGGATGAATTTCATGAATTTTTCGTGAACAAGCTCTCTGAAATTGAAGGAATCGGACAGACGAAAAGTATTTTTGTGATGAACAGTATTAAGGAAAGTTTCCAGATCTTGTAGTCATTTTTTCTGGTAAATTATTTTAACGGAAAGACCACAAAAAATATTTTTAAAATTGTTGTGAATATTTTTTGTTCGCAAGGGCGTTTCACTCAGCAATTGAGTAATTTTGCCATGATTATTTTGCTTAGTATTTGTTATCCTGAAAGGATCTAAGCAAAGTATTAGAAATTGAAAAAAAATAAGCAAAGCAAGACGGATGCTAAAACACACGCTTCATCACAGATGAAATCTGCATAACTTTGCTTCCTTAAAATAATCACAATCATTAAAAAAACTTTGCGTTTGAAAATGCCCGACTTTCCACCACATTTGTCATTCTGAAAGAATCTAAACAAAGTATTATAAATTCTGGAAAAAATCAAATTTAAAATTCCAAAGCAAAGACAATGTAAAATTGTTCTATAAAAAGAACCAAAGAAAAACAGATGCTAAAACACACGCTTCATCACAGATAAAATCTGCATAACTTTGCTTCCTCAAAATAATCACCATCATAAAAAAAACTTTGCGTTTGAAAATGCCCAACTTTCAGGCACATGTGTCATCCTGAAAGGATCTAAGCAC
>NZ_JBBCQL010000355.1:0-2835 GCF_037149975.1 Chryseobacterium sp. VD8
CTATCGTATAAAACAGGAGCAACTCACGTTGATTCTTGGGTAGATATTGAAGGAGGTTTTGGTACATTCTTCACGTATTCAGGATTGGCAAAAAGAATGCTTCCGAATACACCGTTTTGGGTAGATGGAGATACTCAGAAAATTTCGGCAAACGGAACATTTCTGGGAACCCACATTTTAACGCCGAGCGAAGGAGTTTCAGTACAAATTAATGCCTACAATTTTCCGGTTTGGGGAATGCTGGAAAAGTTATCCACATCATTGTTAGCAGGTGTTCCTTCGATCGTAAAACCTTCTCCTTTCGGTTCTTATTTAACAAACGCTGTTTTTCAGGATATGATTGAAAGCGGAATTCTTCCGGAAGGAGCGGTTCAATTGGTATGCGGTGAACCGGGAAATATTCTGGATTATGTGCAGGATGGAGATTCAGTATTGTTTACTGGTTCTGCAAATACAGGAAGAAAATTAAAATCTCTGCCCTCGATTGCAGGAAATGCCGTTCGTTTCAATATGGAAGCAGACTCTTTGAACTGTTCAATTCTTGGGTTGGATGCAAAACCGGGAACTCCGGAATTTGATTTATTCATCAAAGAAGTTCGTAACGAAATGACGACGAAAGCCGGACAAAAATGTACAGCAATCCGTAGAATTATTGTTCCCGAAAACTTAATTGGTGACGTTCAGAATTCTTTGTCTAAAGCTTTAGATCAGACAAAAATCGGAAATCCGTTGAGTAGAGAAACCAGAATGGGATCTTTGGTTGGAAAACAACAATATGATGAGGTTTTAAGAAAAGTTGATTTGCTTAAAGCTGAAACCGAGTTAATTTACGACGGAAAGCACGAATTGGTAGATGCCGATTACGAAAACGGAGCTTTCATGAGTCCGAAATTGTTCTTAAATGATAAACCATTTGAAAAAAATATCTCTCACGATGTCGAAGCTTTCGGCCCGGTTTCTACATTAATGCCTTACAAAGATGCGGAAGAAGCGGCAGCTTTGGCAAAAAGAGGAAAAGGAAGTCTTGTTGGCTCAATTATCTCGCATGATGACAAATTTGTCGCTGAAACGGCGTGGAAAATGGCTTCACAACACGGAAGAATTTTTGTACTGAACAGAGACAGTGCAAAAGAAAGTACAGGTCACGGTTCTCCGCTTCCGACTTTGATGCACGGCGGTCCCGGAAGAGCAGGAGGCGGTGAAGAAATGGGCGGACTGAACGGTCTTCATTTCTTCCTTCAGAAAACGGCAATTCAGGGTTCTCCGGATGTTTTAACTGCCATTACTAAAATTTATCAGCAGGGTGCTGAGAAAAAATATTCTGACAAACATCCTTTCCAGAAATATTTTGAAGAAGTTGAAGTGGGAGATTCTCTGGAAACAGCAGGAAGAACGGTTACCGATGCAGATATCGTAAATTTCTCCAATGTTTCGTGGGATCATTTCTACGCACACACGGATGCTACAAGTTTAACAGGAACAATTTTCGATAAAACCGTTGCTCACGGTTATTTTATCCTTTCCGCAGCGGCAGGACTGTTTGTTTCAGGGAAAAAAGGACCGGTTATCGCAAATTACGGTCTGGAAAACTGTTCGTTCTTTAAACCTGTTTATGCAGGAGATACGATTACAGTGTATTTAACGGCGAAAGAAAAAATCAACAGAGGAGTAAAAGGAAGAAATATTCCTTCCGGAGTTGTAAAATGGTTAGTTGAGGTCGTAAATCAGAGAGATGAGATCGTTTGTGTGGCAACTATTTTAACATTAGTGGCAAAACAGTCTCCTTTTATCGATTTAAACTTAAAAAATATTCAGAAAATGCTGAATGGATTAACAGAATCTACTCAGCCAAGCTGGGGTAAAATGTCTCCTCAGCAAATGATTGAACATCTGGAGCACGGGGTTTTGGTAAGTCTTGGCGAACCGGAAGCTGATAAATGCTTCACTCCTGAAGAACAGTTGGAAAAATGGCAGGATTCTTTGTATAACCACAGAAAAATGCCGAAGGATTTCCCTGCGCCGTTTCTAGCGGATGATGAAAAACTATTGGAGTTAAAACATAAAAATCTTGAAGCAGCAAAACAGTCTTTCATTGATAATTTAAAAAGATTTGTGATTTATTACAAAGAAAATCCACAGGCAGAACATATGAATTTCGTATTCGGAAAACTGAATAAGGAAATGTGGGAACTAATGCATAAGAAACATTTTACGCATCATTTTGAGCAGTTTGGATTGATTTAAATTCAGAAGATTATAAAAAGCAGCATTCTTTAATGAATTGCTGCTTTTTAATTATATAACTATTTGATTAAATTGTTTTTAAATAATTTTATTGCTAACTTTAGAATGCGAAATCCGAAAAGCATATAGAGTAGGAACAATCATTAAAACTAAATCATTATGAAAAACTTAAAAAAACTCTCAAGACCAGAGTTGAGAGCCATTGAAGGATCTGGTCCTAATTGGTCTTGTACGCCCACTTCTTGTCCTAAAGGAAGCTGCTGTATTCCCGGAATCTGGCCGACTACTCCAAGAGCATGTGTTATATGTGCAGATTCTTAATGATACAAAATCAATATTTCATGTATCATTTTGATGAGTCTAATTCAGTTAAATAATTCAATACTCCCTTTCAGTCTATATTGAAAGGGTTTTTTATAATCTTATGTTAAAAACGTAATGATATTTGATACGCTTGTTTTTATTCCTTATTTTCAGGTTTAATTATATCATAAAACAAAAGAAATGAACGAAAACTGGCTACAGAAATATGAAGAAGTAAAAGATGTTCTCATATGTCCGACGGATTTGGAAACCTATTTTACTTCTGAT
>NZ_JBBCQL010000356.1:0-2834 GCF_037149975.1 Chryseobacterium sp. VD8
ATCTGAAAAGATCGGCGCAATCTCAGCAAGGTGCTTCTGCATTTAATATTGATGATCTTGGATATATTTATACCGGAAACAGGCTGACTTCCGTTACCGATTCCTCAACAGATTACAGAGGTTATCCCGATACTTCAGGAAACACGATTTCCTACGACCTGAACGGAAACATGAAAGATCATAAGGATAAAGGTATTCTTCAGATTGATTATAATTTTTTAAATCTTCCGAAATATATTAAGTTCAGTGATTTTGCAAGTTACGACAGGAGCAACAAAGTATATGTAAATACGAATTATCTTTACAGAGCAGATGGCTCAAAGATCAGAAAAGTACATAATTATAAAGATCCTTCCTATGCTTATGCTTTGGGAACCAGAACCACCGATTACTTGGATGGGTTTCAATATGAATATGACTGGACACCATTATCCGGAATACCTACGAATGATTTTCAGTTAAAATTTGTTCCAACTTCAGAAGGGTATTTTGATTTTGTAAAAAATAAGTATATTTACAACTACACAGATCATTTGGGAAATATCCGTTTAAGTTATTTCAACAGTGGAGGTGGCGCAGAAGTTCTTGAAGAAAATAACTATTATCCTTTTGGGATGAAGCATGAAGGATACAATACTTCTTTCAGTTTTGGAAGCAGTTACCAGTATAAATACAATGGCAAGGAATTACAGACGGAGTCCGGCATGTATGATTATGGTGCAAGGTTTTATATGCCTGATGTCGGACGATGGGGAGTGCACGATCCATTAAGTGAATTACAATTCACATATAGCCCTTATTCTTATGTTTATGGAAATTCGATTAGATTTAATGATCCGACTGGTATGATTGGAGAAGATCCTGATCCAAAAAAAATATACGGTCCCAAAGGTGGTAAATTAATAGAAGAAGTTGTAATACCTGCTCCTATAAAACCTCTAAAATCACATGATTCATCACTTTCTTGGATGGGTATAAACAGCTTGAGCGCTTATCATTCTTCTGAAGACAGGTTTGCTAAAGCTATTAGAGGAAGCAAAGCAGCTCTTGCAACAGAGAAATTTGAAAGAAATCTTGCATTCACGATGGGAACTTTTATGATGGGAGGAAGTAACATTGTTGCGTCTGCTGGTTGGGCTACTTTTGATTGGTGGCTTGATTATCAAAGTGAAGAAGCTCAGGAAGCTGTCGGTACAGTTCAACTAATGGCTATGCTTGTTCAAGTTAGCCATGGAAATGCATCTGGAATACAAAAGCTGGTTAATGTAGATGCTTCTAGAATTAATATAGCAAAAGGAATTACCCGCTTTACCCCCTTACGTTTAAACGGAAACCCAGTGAGTGCTGGATGGAAACATGTAGTCAATGGTCATTTTAATAGACCTTTAGCAAATAATAGATCAGTCTTTAATATAACAGAAGAACAGGTAAAAAACATACTACAAAGTAAAACTGTAATTACTGCTCCGCTAACTCCACTGACAGGAGGACAGTTTCAAAGAACTGTAGATACAGGTCAGATAATAGGTAATGCAGCTTTAAAAGATGGCGGAGGATTAACATCATGGATTAATGTAATTACTGATCAAAAAGGAAATTTAATAACAACATATCCAGTAGCACCATAATGAGTCATATTGTATTAAAAAAATGGGAACAATTAAAACAGAGAATAATTCAAGATAAAGAAAATTTGGATGCTCATGCTTTATTAAGGAAATTATTAGATTGGACACAAGAAATAAAAAAAATTAAAGATGTTCATATACAAAATTTATATAAACTTCACTTCAGTTATTATGAAAAGCTAGATATAGAAGAAATCTTTTATAATGATAATATTGTTTGGTATTCATTGGAAGAAATAATTCAATACGATATTATTCAAGCAAAAGTTGATTCTTATCAATGGGCAATTGAACATGTTGATCACATATTGTTTAATCTTTTGATTTTTAAGACAGATAAAGATTGTCCTTGTTGTCATGATGATAATCTTCGTGTATTTGTAGAATCTGATTCTAAAAAACTAATCTTTGAATGTGAATTATGTTTATGCTTAATTGATGAAAATAATAATAAACAAAATTCAGAAGAAAAATTATTTATTCCAGCACCAGCTTCATTAATAAAAAGAAAAAGAATAAAACCTAGTCCTATTTAATTGCTTTCGCGAATTTGTAATCCGTGAGCAACAATAAATAACCCACCGCAAGCGGTGGGTTTTATGTTTTATAGCGTAGCTGCGTTTTTGGCAAAAAAACCGATCTCGCGGATTTGTAATCCGAAGAACTGCTTGCTGAAAACACCTACAACGATCTGTCCCAGCTTGTGAACAAGAAAGTGGGAAATAATCTTCAAAGCATCGATTACACCTACAACATCCGCGGATGGATGACCAAGATCAATGATCCGGCAAACCTTAACGGAAAACTGTTCGGGTATAAAGTAAAATATAGTGAAGTGGAAGGGCTTGAAACGCCCAATACAGACTTTTCTACTCTGAAAGTAAAACCGAAATACAACGGCAATATTGCGGAAGTAGACTGGAGAACAGGAACAACCACAGGAGATAACCTGAGAAGATACGGCTATGTTTATGATGGAGTGAACAGACTACTGGCAGGATTTTACCAGAAAGACACCAATCCTTCTGCAAAGGAATACTTCGAAAAGATGGAATATGATCTTAACGGAAATATATCCAATCTGAAAAGATCGGCGCAATCTCAGCAAGGTGCTTCTGCATTTAATATTGATGATCTTGGATATATTTATACCGGAAACAGGCTGACTTCCGTTACCGATTCCTCAACAGATTACAGAGGTTATCC
>NZ_JBBCQL010000357.1:0-2743 GCF_037149975.1 Chryseobacterium sp. VD8
CCCCGCCCTTACAAAAGTATTATTTAAAGGCCATCCCAATGATATGGCCGTAACGCTGGAAAGTATGAAAAAGATCAAAGAATTTAATAACAACATGGCCATTTTCCCGGGAGACCATATCTCTTATTTCAGCGAAAAGAAGACAAGAGATGCTATTATAGACCTCATCTGTAACAACTAAAAACTAACCTTAAAAACTCTACATCATGAAAGGCTACAGTATACACATTGGTATCAATACCACAAACCCTGATGTTTACAATAACTTACCTTCTCTCAAAGCTGCGGTAAACGATGCCAAATGGTGGCAGAAATATGCAGAAGAACTTGATTATGAAACTCTGCTATTAACAGATCAGGAAGCCCAGTCAGGAAAAATTTTATCTGAAATTGAGCAGCGGGCACAGACCATGCAGCCGGGTGATATTATTCTGATCACCTATAGCGGCCACGGAGGTACGTTTCCTAACGAAAAACCCTCGGATCTGGATACGGAATCAATGGATCAGACCTGGTGTTTATACGACAGACAGTTAATTGATGATGAACTGTACGAAGCATTTAAGTCTTTTAAGGAAGGAACCCGTATTCTAATCGTTTCAGACAGCTGCCACAGCGGTACCGTTACAAAAGATATAGAAACGATGGAATCTCCGGGCAAAATTAATCTTACCGAAGTTTTAATTGACGGAATAGAACAATCTCAAACCTCCAGAGGATTTGCTAACAGGAAACTTCCGGCAGAAGTGGAAAAAGATATTCTGACCAGAGATTATACGAGCATCTACGTTCCCATTCAGGAGAAGTTTAAATACAAATCCAAACGAAGTGAGGTAAAGGCTTCAGTAAAGCTGCTTGCAGCATGTCAGGATGATCAGTCAACCTATGATGGAGAAAAATACGGGCTGTTTACCGGTACGCTTAATAAACTTTTTTTACAGGATGGATTTTCCGGTAACGCCAGAGAAATCATAGCAAAAATAAAAAAATACTATACGTTCCCACATCCGAATTGTTTTGAATATGGATCTGTCATTGAAAGTTTTGATAAAGGTTTTCCCTTTGCAATCAATATTGAAAATGCGGATACCCTATCAGGATACCTCAACCCTACCCAGACTTCAGTAAAAGATATCATTGCAAATAATGACATCACAACAGGTAACGTTGATAAAAATGCTTTATTACTGGTTGAATTCCAGGGAGAAGCTCCGCAGCTTGAGGAAGGAGATCAGATAAAAATCATCAAACAAAAAGGAACACGGTTTACCCTGGAAGCTTTAAATATTCCTTATGAACAGGGCTGGACGGCAGCGCATGCGCTTAAACTCCGTCTGAAACAATCAGGATATGAGGCCACCGTAGAGCCCATCTTAAGTTTTAGTCCTGCTGATGATAAAAGAATAACCCGGGCCAGTAACGGTGATAATGAATACATTCCTGAATGGCCCCCTGCACTTGAAAACCCCACGGTAAAAATTGGCTGGCATTTGGATGATAAGCATTCCCAACTCTCTGCTGCTGCCCAAAAAGTAATGGCAAAAACAGGTTCTTATGTTACAATCGGGCACCTGGATACAGGATATTTACCCGGGCATATAGGGCTTCCTGAAAAGCTTCGGGCTGACAAAGAGAAAAATTTTGTTACCGGTAAAGATGAAATTGAAAATCAGGCTCATGATAAAATAGATTCAGGTAATGATGGTCATGGTTTGGGCACCCTCTGTTTATTAGCAGGAAACAACGTTCCTTTCTCTTCTACATTCAATGAGTTTCAAGGATATATAGGAGGAGTTCCCATAGCTGATGTCATTCCGATGCGCATCAGTGATTCTGTAGTTATTCTAAATACCGAAAATTTCTGTGATGCTATAGATTACGCTCTGGAACAGGGATGCGAAGTTGTAACCATGAGTATGGCAGGAAAGCCAAGCCCGCGTATGGCCAAATCCGTAAACAAAGCTTATGAGGCAGGACTTGTTATTGTCTCTGCGGCAAGCAACTGCTGGTATGCCGGATTTTTTAAAAGCTTACTTCCTAAATGTGTTCTCTATCCCGCAGCTTTTCAACGGGTAATTGCCGCCACAGGGGCAATGTATAACCAAAAACCTTATGACAAGGACTTCCTGAATACCGCAAAAGGTGAATTTACAAAATATATGCAGGGAAGCTGGGGGCCTCCTTCGTCAATGACAAGAGCTTTGGCTGCGTATACTCCTAATACTCCGTGGGCAGAAAACGGAGATAAGTTTGTAAGAAGCGGCGGCGGAACTTCAAGTGCTACTCCTCAGATCGCGGCGGCGGCGGCTTTATGGATTGCCTATCACCGGGATGAGCTGGAAGCAAAAGGCTATTATAAACCCGGACAGCAGTGGAAAAAAATAGAAGCCGTGAGGTATGCACTTTATACATCTGCAGCAAAAGCAAGTGTATTTAAAGACTGGCAAAAGTATTATGGTAACGGAATTTTAAGAGCAATGGATGCGCTCAATATAGGAGTTCCGGACGAAAATCTGCTTACGAAATCTCCGGAAGCTGAGTCGTCCTTCGGTGGTATCACCCAGATCCTGGGATCTTTCTTTAAAAATAGGAAACTATTCCGCGATACTAATACCCTAAAGCCTGAAGAAGAACAGCTTTCATTGGAACTGATGCATCTGCTACAGACGGACCCTGCCTTTTTTGAAGACTTTTCTCATTTGGATATGAGCAATACCACCAAAGCTGAGAATCTTATCAGTAA
>NZ_JBBCQL010000358.1:0-2737 GCF_037149975.1 Chryseobacterium sp. VD8
GTCTTCTACTAAATTATTTCTGTTTTTAATTTCAGAAATTTAATCTGGTAAATCTTAAAAAAGATCAATAACCATATCTTACATTAAAATAATACAAAACCCAGTCCAAATACGTTTGAAAGCTGTATTTTACAAAAGTAAAACGTTTATTTTACCCTATTATAAGGCATTTATCTGTTATTTTAAGTACATTATCTGTATTTGCTTATACAGTGTATTAAACCGCAACAAAATTATGTTTATTACATCAATAATGGTATTTATATGAACATAACTTATCAATAAGTTATCGACGATTCCAGTCAGATTTTACTGATTTTAATGATTGAATTGTGGATAAACTTTTGTAAAATTTAGAATAGCCTTTTATTAATTATATAGTATATTGATTTTTAGATAGTTACATAGTTTACAAATGTATTTTACCGTGATTTACATTTGTTTACTATATTAATTTGCATTTGTAAATTTATTTATTTACATTTGTAAGACGTTTTAATAATGGTTCTATGAGTTTAAACGAGAGAATTTCAAAAGTTATCGAGTATTCTAATCTTTCTTCTTCGGAGTTTGCAGATGAAATTGAAGTACAGCGATCTTCTATTTCGCACATAACGTCCGGAAGAAATAAGCCGTCGCTTGAGTTTATCATTAAAATAAAATCGCGCTTTCCTGAAATTCTTTGGGACTGGCTGATTACCGGAGAAGGTGAAATGCTGAAATCTGAACTTCCCGAATCGGACATTCCTGAACTGGAAGAAGAAATTTACGAAGAGGAAAAACCGAGAACGACTTCTCTCCCCGATCTTTTTACGATGGTAAATAACGATGAAGATTTTGGCAGTGAAGAAACAGAAATAGAACCGCCAAAAATGAAGCGGCAGGAATCGCTTATACCGGATCAAAGTAAAGCACAGGAGAAAATATTGGATTCTCAGCGATTAGAAAACAGCAGTGATCAGATCATTGCTCAAGTCATTGAAAATCAACAAAATAAAATTAAACGGATTGTCATCTTCTACGAAAACGGAAAATTCGAAAGTTTTGAACCTTAAATGATCTTTAAAACCGTTCATTTTTCAAAATTTCAATTAGCTTATATTTAGATCATAAAAAAGCCTCACAAAATATTGTAAGGCTTAGAAATTTATCTTTAAAATTTATCTGCTTGCTTTTCTTCTTTCGAGTTCCTTTTTAATCAGCCCCAGTTCACGACCGGTTTGTCCCGCAACGGAAGTATTTTCCTGCGCTCTTCTGGTAAGATAAGGCACAACATCTTTTACAGGTCCGTAAGGAAGGTATTTTGCCGCATTATAGCCTTTATCTGACAGATAGAACGTAATATTGTCGCTCATCCCGTAAAGCTGACCGAAATAGATATGAGGATTTTCATTTTCCAGTCCTTTCGCTTTCATTTTATCCATAACAAGCTCTGAAGAAATTTCATTGTGGGTTCCGAAAAATGCGGAAACTTTATCTAAATGATTCATAACGAAATCAATTCCTGCATTGTAATTTTTATCGGAAGCATCTTTTGTCGGCTGAATAGGATCTGCATAGCCTTTTTCTGCGGCTCTTGCTCTTTCTTTTTCCATATAGGCTCCACGAACGATCTTATACCCGATAAAATAACCTTTTTCTCGCGCGCGCTGAAGATGCGACTCCATATATTCCAGTCTTCCGGTTCTGTACATCTGAATGGTATTCCAGACAATCGGCTTTTCCTGATTGTATTTCTCCATCATCTCTTCACAAAGATGATCCGCTGCATCCTGCATCCAGGTTTCTTCGGCATCTACCATCACTTTTTTGTCGTGCTCGTGGCAAAGCTTACAGACTTCATCAAACCTTTTTACTACTATTTCCCACTCTTCTTTCTGGCTTGTTGTAAGTTCCGCATTTTTCCCGACAGCTTCATACAGATCTATTCTTCCGAAGGCTGTAGGTTTAAAAACGATAAACGGAATTGCCGGATTTCCTACAGAAAATCTTACGATATCTTTGATCTCTTTGCAAACTGCATCAAACGTTTCTTCGTCTTCTTTGCCTTCAATAGAATAATCGAAAATACTTCCGACTCCTCTTCTGAAAAGCTGTTTCACTACTTTCATACTTTCTTCACGGGTTTCTCCTCCGCAAAACTGCTCAAACAAAGTGTTTTTTACAATTCCGGTAACGAAAGGAAAACTATTATGAACGGTGAAATTAAGAACGGAAGTTCCAATTTTTGTAAGGGAAGGCTGCTCAATCATTTTGAACATCCAATACGCTTTTCTTAACTGTGCATCGGATTTATCCGCAAATGCGACTTTAGTATCGTTAAAAATGGGCATTACTTTTTATAAATTTAAGGTACTGCAAAGGTAAGAAAAGGATCAGGTTTTATAAAGAAAATTTTCTATAATTTACCTTCCAGTCCGTTGAGAAGCATTGCGATTATCCCAATGAAAACCCAAATTCTGAGAATATTAAGCGTAATGAAGTTGCTTTTTCTTGTATGATTTAAAATAAGGTAAACGCAAAGGATGAAAATAAATAATCCGGCAGTAAAATAATACGCCATGAATCCTGAAATTCCTGTTTTCATGATCAGCTTCATGGATACTGCCATGGTAATGATAAGCAGAGAAACAATAATTGTTTTGGTATTCCTGCTTTTAAAATAATTGGGAATTGTCGTGTATCCAAACGCTTTATCCACACTTTTTGTTAACGTATCTTTTACAATATCAATGCA
>NZ_JBBCQL010000359.1:0-2735 GCF_037149975.1 Chryseobacterium sp. VD8
GAAAATCCTTCAATTCTGTCATTGGTAATGTTCAGTAAATCGTTTAATACTGCTACATTTTTTTCGTTGTTCATATTAAATTTTTTATTTGGTGTCCTTCATACTTTACAATAAATATGCCTTTTATGAATTAAATTTCTTTACTTACGTTTCAGGCTGAAAAAGAATCAATTAATTTACAGTTATAGGTAAGCTCAAATTTCTATTTAATAATCTTGGTCTTTTGTGATTTCGATCTTCAAGAAATAAAGTAAATTTTATAATGCCATCATTCAAGTTTACATTCACTGCTCTGTTGTTTTTTTGACGATTTTCTTAAATATTATTCAGTTTTTAATGAAAATTTTAAAATTCATTTTCATTATAGTAACTACATTAATTATTTAGCTTATTAAATTAAATATCTGAATAACAATATTTTACTTATTTGTTAAGTAAATGTAGGGTAACGAAATTTGGATTACAAATGGATCACGAAGTAGTTTTGCTTCATCAAAAACACATTCCACAAAATTTTTCACAAAGCCATTGCTGATGTATTTTAATTATCAACAGTTAATGGATTTATACTTCATCTGTTCACTAATGAGCAAATTGGTATAGGAACTATATTCAAATGTTCTCTGCTTACTTTTTAAGTTTTATGAACGAGATAAAAATGATGATAAATAACAAACAAAATGATGAACCCAATTTTTTTTAAGCACAAAAAAATTCTGAAAAAAATGTACGGAATTTTTTTATCAGTGATTTTCATTCTTTCTTTTGATCAGATTTCAGCCGCTGAAATTTATGTTTCCACAACAGGAAATAATTCGAATACCGGAACAAGCTGGAATAGTCCAAAAGGAGTTACCTTTCTGCAAACATTATCTGCTACTACCGTTTCTGCCAATACTACGATCTACTTAAAAGCCGGAACGTACAATTACAGCGCTGTTAATGCAATATCTGCAGCAACGGGATTCAGATTAATAGGCGGTTTTCCTGCAACGGCTACAGGAACGGACCTTACAGGTTACAATCCATTGGCGAATCAGACCAATATTAAATTCTCGGGAGCCGGAACCTCCACGCCTTACGAATTCCTGAATGCTACAGGTTCCGTCAACAGTATGCTGATAAAGGGAATCCGTTTTGAAGGAGAAGGAAATTTAACCGCGGGAGGCTTTTCTCATGTAATTTATTACGGGACTTTGGGTTCACTCATTACGATTGACCTTCAGGTAATGGATTGTGAATTTTTCCATTTTGGAAATTTTACGAATGGACAGGGATGGCAGCCATTCTGGACACAGGACGACGGAAACTATACTTTTACCAACTGCTATTTCCATGACAATGGCGCAGCAAATGACGGAGCAGCCATTGATATTTTGGGAGGAACAGGAACCACACTTACTGTTAATGGTTGCACATTTACCAATAATAAAAGTAACACCGGTCAACAAGGCGGAGGCGGTGCTGTGGCAAGTGTTGCAGATACAACCACTATTATCAACAGCTCATTTTGTGGTAACAGTACACCCAGTGGTTCGGGAGGTGCTCTAGGAAATGGAGCGGGCACAGGAGTTTCAGCGGGTAACTGGACCGTTACCAACTGTACTTTCAGTAACAATACATCAGGAGCTTACACGGGAGGAGCATTTTGTCTGAATCCGGGACCTACGGGAAGCGGTATAAATACTCTTACCATGAGTGGCTGTAATTTTTACAGTAATTCGGAAACGAGCTGCTGTTCAGGAGGCGGAGCATTGTCTTTGGATGCAGGTTATCTTACGACTTCTATTACCAACTGTAATTTTTACAACAATAGCATTACTACCGGTTCTTCACCGTCGGGAGGAGGAAATCAGGGCGGAGGAGCTATTCTTTTTACAGGACAATCACTGCTGAAAACCATCAATATCAGCAATTGTGTATTTGACAGTAATGCGGTTCCTTCTACAAGTTACGGAGGCGCTATTTTCCTGAGTAATATTTTCGGGGGAAGTATTGATACCAATATTGCTCTTAGTAATGTAACTTTTATAAATAATAAATTAGGAACCTCTACTGTTACCGCAGGTTGTGACATCGGTATTTATGCAGGTTCAGCGGGTAGCGGCAAATACAGCATTGCCAACAGCAGGATGCAGCTGCCTGCTATCAACTCTTATCGCTCGTACGCATTTTTTACGGCAACAGCTAATAACTACACTTTTGGTACGGGGAATGTGTTTAGTAATATTTCCGGAGGGCTGAATGCACCTACTTTCAGTTGTCCTTCAAAGATTACCTATTGTGTGGCAGGATCTTTTGCCCCCATTTTAAATTAAGATCCAAAGATTCATTATTTACAAATTTCAACGTTATGAAAAGTAATTTATTCAATATATACAAAAGAATATTCGGACTTTCTGTATTCCTAATATTCTTTATTTTTTCACAAGATTTAGCTGCACAGGTTTTTCTGGACATCACCAACAGAGGTGCCGGAACCGGTGTCAACTGGAATAATGCCAAGTCTTTTAGCTCTTATTTCGGAAGCCTTTCTTCAGGTACTATTCCGGCGAACACTAAAGTTTATATAAAAGCAAATACGGGTTACACCTATTTGGGAGGATCTTCAGCACCGGTTATCAGGGTAAGTCCGGGTGTGCTTATACAGGGAGGTTTTCCTGTAACGGCTACCGGTAATGATCTTTCGGGATATAATCCGGTAATTAATACGACGCGTATTACGATTACAGGAG
>NZ_JBBCQL010000360.1:0-2690 GCF_037149975.1 Chryseobacterium sp. VD8
TTGGCAATTGTATTACCAATTTTAAATTCTCCGATGATGTAAGCCGCAATAAAGAATGCTGCAAAATTCCAGAGTGCTGCCCAGAGAACTGCCTGGAACGGAGTTAAAACTTTTGTAGAAACAATAGTCGCAATTGAGTTGGCTGCATCATGAAAACCATTGATGTAATCGAATATTAAAGCCAATGCAATAATAACTATAAGTAAAATCGGAAATTCCATTGTTTAATTATAATTATTAATTAAGCGTATTTAATCATGATGTTTTCAATCGTGTTGGCAACATCTTCTGCTTTGTCAGTTACGACTTCAAGATAATTAAGTACAGATGAAACTTTGATAATGTTGATCGCGTCGTTTGTTTCGAACAATTCTACCATAGAATTGGATAACAAATCGTCTGCAATGTTTTCGATAGAGTTTACTTTGATACAAGCTTCTTTTACCTGCTCCATATTTTTGAATCCTTTCAGGTTTTTCATTGCATTCTGGATCTCAAGACAAGCTTTGTGAATCAGTAATGAAAAGTCTGAATAAGCCTTCATTTCCGGCGATTTGTAAAGGAAAATATATTTTGTAGAAGCGTAGATGTAATCTGCGATATCGTCTAATCCTGTTGCTAAAGTGTGGATGTCTTCTCTGTCGAAAGGAGTGATGAAGTTTTTCCCCAGTTCTACGAAGATTTCGTGAGTAAGCTCATCATTTTTGTGTTCGTAATCGCTCATCTTTTTCAACATAGAATCGTCATTCAGATCGAAATCTTTGATTCCGTGGTTGAATTCCTCAGACATTGCTACAAGGTTTTCTGTTACTTTTTCGAAAAGCACAAAGAAGATTTTATCTTTCGGTTGAAAAGCGTGGAAAATATTACCAATTCCCATTGTAAAGTTTTTATAATTCGTGTGCAAATTTCTTAAAAAACCGCCTTACCTGAAAGGGGATAACGTTAAGTTTTGTTAACATTGGATGAACGCCTGATTATCAAATAAAAAAACCGACTTTACAGCCGGTTTTAGATATGTTTTCAGTAAGATTAATTAGCCTCTTCAGCTCTCATTTCTTTACCTCTGAATTTCATTGTAGAAATATTGCTTAAAAGATCTCCTTTGAAAGATTTTTCAACTTCGAAGAAAGAGAATTTCTCTAAAATTTCGATGTCTCCGATCTCAGCTCTTTTTTTGCTTTTTCCGTTCGATGTCGCTTTGTTGATGATGTCTAAAACGTCGAGTTTTTTCAACTGGTCTTTTTTACCAAGGTTGAAGAAAAAGCGAACCATATTTTCGTTCTTTCTTCTTGGTTTTGCACCACGTTCTCTTCTGTCGCTTCTTTCTCCACGTTCCCCTCTGTCGCGGTCTCTTCCTCTGTCACGGTCTCTTCTTGAACCTCTGTCGTCATCTCTGCTGCTTAGTTTTTGTTCCACAAGATCATGTCTGTCTTTGTAGTACATTGCAAGATCCTTTAACTGGAACTGAAGAAGTTTGTGCGCCAGTTCTTCTTTGGTGAATGCCGATAAATCAGGGATCAGAGAATCATCAAATTCAAAGAAATCTTCGTGAATTTCGAATAGACTTTCGAAAACTCCTCCAACCTGAGCTTTGATAATATCGTCACCGGTAGGAATTTTGCCTTCCGTGATTTCAATTTTCGTAGCCGATTTGATCTGTTTTAATTTTCTGCTTTCTTCAGGCTTAATTAAAGACATTGAAATTCCGTCTTTTCCTGCTCTTCCTGTTCTTCCGCTTCTGTGTACGAAAACTTCAGGATCGTCCGGTAAAGAATAGTGGATAACGTGGGTAAGAGAATTCACATCCAGACCTCTCGCTGCAACGTCTGTTGCTACAAGAATATCAATGTTTTTAAGTCTGAATTTCTTCATTACCGTATCTCTCTGCGCCTGAGAAAGGTCTCCGTGAAGTGCATCTGCTGCATAGCCGTTCTGCATTAAGAAATCGGCAACTTCCTGAGTTTCCATTCTTGTTCTGCAGAAAATAATGGAGTACTGATTCGGGTTAGAATCAATTAATCTCTTTAAAGCTTCTTTTTTCTGACGGTAACCTGCCACATAATATTCATGCTTAATGTTCTTTTTAACCTCGTTAATAGAACCTACAGAAATTCTGTGCGGCTTTGTAAGATAGTTTTTGGAAATTCTTTCCACTTCCTTGTTCATCGTTGCAGAGAAAAGGAAAGTCTGTTTTGTTTCCGGTGTTTCGCTTAAAATGGTTTCCAATTCGTCTTTGAACCCCATGGAAAGCATTTCGTCTGCTTCATCCAAAACCAACCAGTGAATGGCAGAAAAGTCTAAAGCCTTTCTGTTAATCAAATCGATTACTCTTCCCGGAGTTCCCACAATAATCTGCGGTTTGTCCTTCAGAGATCTCATTTGCTCCATAATACTGCTTCCACCATAAACGGCTGTGGTTTTGATGTTCTGCATGTACTTAGAATAATTCTTTATGTCTTTAGCAATCTGAAGACATAATTCCCGTGTCGGACAAAGCACCAAAAGCTGGATTTTGCGACTCGTTTCGTCAATCATATCCAAAATCGGAAGCGAAAATGCTGCTGTTTTGCCTGTCCCCGTCTGCGCAAGTGCGATCAAGTCGCGAATATCTGAAAGAATAAAAGGGATAGTCTGTTTTTGGATTTCTGTCGGGCTTTCGTAGCCCAGTTCGCCAATTGCCTTAAGAA
>NZ_JBBCQL010000361.1:0-2678 GCF_037149975.1 Chryseobacterium sp. VD8
AATATTTTTTCCTATTGGTCAGGAATGATAGAAATTCTGAAAATTACAGAATTAGCGGATATAAAACTAGTCAATGATAATTCAAAATTTAATTTCAAAGTAAGAGACATTAACGAAAGATTTTTTCCAATTTCAGCACTACTAATTAATTCTGAAGAATCGAAAATAAATTTTGTAAAATCTTTCGTAAGTAACATTCATTCAGATATAGATACAATCTTTCAATATCAATATAACTGGAGTGTAACAGTCTTAAAATTAAGCCAAAAATTGGTGAATTCAAATGATTTAATCATCAATTATCTGAAAATTCATTTTGAAACATATAGTGATGATAATATTGCTATTGATTTGTTATTTTCAATTGATGAGAATTTAATACCTAAAAAAAATACATTAGATGATTTTCATAACACTATATTAAGTTCGATAAATATTTTTCAAAATCAAATTCAGCAAGGAGAAATTGACTTTTCTGAAATTATAAATAATCATATACCAGATATTCTTGATGGAGACTCTGAAGAAAATGAATCAATAAAAAAAACAGAATTGATTAATTCTAAACTGAAAATTGAAGAAAATAAAGATCCTTTCAGTAAGCATACTATTTATAAACTCATTATTAATGATATAGAAAGTGAAGCAACTGAAATTTACTTCTTTAATCATTTTTCTAAAAAATTCCAGATAGAATCGTTGGAAGATTTGTCTAGTAAAATGAGAGGCTCTGATTTTTTTGTAGCTAATAAAGAAAGTAAAGTTTTCATTTATACGCCAGAAATCGAATTCTCGAAATGTTATGAGAGAATCAATAAAAGAAAAGTCGAAGTCTATGATAAATTATTTTCAGGAACAGCAACTCGACCAGCCGAATTTGATGAATATATAAATCTTTTCCCATCAAATACTAACTACTCTATGGTGAAAGAAATAGTTGATGGATTAAGCGAATTAGATTATATTAAAATAAAATTATCTTATCATCTGAAAAATTCGTTTGATATAACATACAGAATAATAAATTGGCTTTCACTTTTTAATGAGGAAAGTATAGGAGGAAGTGACTTGAAAAAATATATGGATGAAAAAGGATATAATTTTCCCACCTTATATAAATCAATATTAACTGTGTTAAATGCACATTGCTATATTTCACAGAATCACCTTAATTTCTTTCAAGAAAAAATTACGGCATACAAAAATGATAAAGATTGTATTCTATTTCCTATAAAAAATCCTCTAAACGACGCCAATGGGTTAAAACGATTATTAGAAAAGTCTGGGTATAATGAAAGAGATTTTAATTGGCCAAATCAATTTGACAATTTATGTGGTGATCATAATTTTAAAAAATTAATCATTGTTACAGATGTTTCAATCTCTGGCTCGCAAACAAAAAAAGCATTTGATTATTATTTGAAATCAGATTATGAAGATGAATCTAAGCTAATCGAATTTAATGAAAATAGACCCGATTCTGATAAAAAATCGCCTAAAGAAGAAAGGTATTTTTTATTCAATACAATAGAAAAATGTAAAAAATTTCAGGGTAATCTTAGTGCTTTTGACCAGATTATTTTTTTATCTCCATTGATGACTCAAAAATACACTGAAAACATAAAGGAATATTTTAAAGATATAAATTCAAATATATCATTTGAATGCGAAGATATTTTGCTGGAAGAAAAATCATATTTGTATAATAAGTCAATATTAAATAAAGATCAAAAAGAATTATTTAATGCTTTGATTGGTGATGTTGAATTAATATCTAAAATTTTTCAATTAAATAAGGAGTATTATAAAAATGATTTATCTCAATTTGATAAAATGAATTTGATTTTAAGAATTCAATTATTGCCGACTAAACATATTAGGTTGTTTTCTTTACAACCCAAAAGAGGAGGTTTACCTCTCTTGGATTTTATTAAAAATTGGAAGAACTAATTCCATTATGGAAAGCTTTAACCTATATCGCGAAGCAAAAGATCAGTATGAGAAATTAATTCCGGAAAAAAATGACGGATTGATTCTCCTGTCTCTTTATGCCAAGTATAAGGATAAAGACTTCACGGAAGAAAACATTATTTCAATTATAAATAAGATTTTTAAAGATCAGGGTAATAATGAACGTTCTCGTACAGAATACAACAGAAATAATACTATAATTTTAAGATTGCAGGAATCTTTCTTGTGGCGTAATGAAACGAAAAGAACCTATCAATTTAAAAAGTACGGATTGGAGCTTTGTCAAAATATTGAAAAACGTCTCATAGAAAAATATAATCCAGCAAAAATAAAGAGATTTTTTGACGAATTACATAAAAGCCTTACAGAGTATGTTGAAGCAGATAAAGACTTCAACGAATGGATTGAAGATCATTTTGATATACGGATGCCTGAGCTTAGTTCTCAAATTGAAATATTGGATCAACAGGTAAATGAGTCTGTTACAGATTTTAAAATCAATATTAAATCAGAAGACCAAAGTATTCTTGATATTTTAAAAGAAATCGAAATCCGTCTTGAAGTAATAAAAGAACAAGCATCCGAACTCAAAAACGCATTTCAGATATCGTATGATATTGATGAATTACTAACTGATATTCTTCAAAAAAATGATAGTTCCAATTATATTGAGAATATTCAAAAGGTTCAAAAATTCCACGATAATT
>NZ_JBBCQL010000362.1:0-2576 GCF_037149975.1 Chryseobacterium sp. VD8
ATCCTTCTTAATCTCTTTGAAACTGGCACAAATGAGCCTGATAAAAGAGTTAACAAAGAAAACGCCTATTCTTTTGCTGGATGATATTTTTGATAAACTGGACGACAGCCGTGTTTCTCAATTGATAGAATTGGTGAATCAGGAGAATTTCGGACAGATTTTTATTACGGATACACATCGTGAACGCACGGAAAGTGTGGTGAAGAAGATTAATGAGGAAAGTATCATTTTTGAGATTTAAGCCATGAAAAATATACTGTTTTTATTCTTTGCTTTTTGCTATTGTTTTCATTCAGGTCAAAAGAAGAAAAATCCAAAAGACCTGCTTGATGATTATGCTTCAGAAGGTGAAATCAATAAAAATTACCAGCCGGTTTCATTTGGTCAGAGAATAAAAAACTATCCTTTTAATAAAGCAAGTAAAATCAAAATCGTTTCTTATAACTTAAATTTTAAAAAGAGTTCAGGCTATATACCACCTCCACCGCCGCCAAAAACAAAAGAAGATTCTGTAAAATTGAACGAATTTTATCATCTTCCCAAGTCCATAGATTTTAGAGAGATTATAGAAAATCAATCTGAAAAAGAAATTGAAGAATCTAAAACTCTGAATTTAGAAGAAATATCAAAACTCAGTCATATTATTTTTAATACCTGTAATAAACATGTTATCACTATGTTTTCTCAGTCAGGATGCTTTTTCCCGAGAAATGCCATTGTTTTTTATGATGAAAACGACAGAATATTCGAAATAATTGAAATTTGCTTTGAGTGTGGTAATGTAGAAAGCTATCCTTCAAAATTTTTCAACTGGAAAAAAGCCTGTGAATTTATATATCCTGAATTAGAAAAATTTTTCCAAAGCAAAGGTTTACAAACACAATACATCAGTAAATAATGAAGAAGAAAAAACGTGAATTCCAGTCCTCGGAACTTGTGAAATCTTTTGCCAAAATTCATGGTTTTGAGCATAAACTTTTAGCTTTTGAGATTAAAGATTTTCTTTCGGATTATCTTGATGAAAGCCTTTTCAACGAAATTAAGAGCGTAAATATTGAAAATAAATGTGTTTACATAAAGATCAGTTCACCTTTATTAAAGCACGATTTTCAGATGCGTAAAAGTTTTTTCCTGAGAAAATTTCAGGATAAATTCGGCATGGAGAAGTTTGATGATCTTCAGATATTGTAAAATTTTACTCTTCTTCAGATTTTGCCGTTTTTGTACTGCTCATCAGTTCGTCTGCTCTTTTATCAAGACCGGATCGTATCGGAAGGAAAAATTTCAGCGGGTGCTTTAAAAAATACCTGAAAATTCCTTTGTACAGTTCTCCTACCTGTCCGAAATTCAGTTTTCTGGATCTGAAAGCCAGAAACATAGACAGACTGAAACTTACCAGAAAATTGAAAAACCCGATCAGGAAAACCGTTATCAGAGAAATGAAAAAGGTATAAGAATCAATTGTGAAATCTTTGCCGTACAATCCCAAAGCTAAATTTCCTGCCGCAAAAGTAATGTGGCGAATATCAAGATCCAGTCCCAGGAATAATCCTACCGGAGCTGTTGCCCCAAGAAATACACCAAACCAGAAGTTGGATACAATTCCGGGCCAGTTTTTAGCGTAATATTTGGATAATCCTTTAGCGAAATTTTTACCGAACAATCGGCTGATGGAAATATTTTTAGCAATTCTTTCCGGAATCTGATAAAATACCGAGTTGTTTCCGATATTTCCTGAAATAATCCCTGAAATAAAAAGATAAAATCCGGCAATACACGCATGAAGAATGGCTTTGGATTTAAAGGGATCTAAATCTTTCAGCAATTTATCTGATCTTTCTATGGCTAAATTTTGTGAGAAAAATACATCAAGTCCGTAAATAATCAGCAAAGCAACAGGAAAAGAAAGCAAAACATTTCCTACAAAAGCAATAAACTGGCTTCTGAATAATTTGGAAACCAAATGGGCAAATTCTGTACTGCTGCTTTTGATATTTCCTTCTTCAGCAAGAACTTTCGTCATTGTTGCCGCCGTCATTGCAGGCTGTTTTGTTGCTAAAGTGAAACCCATAAGATAGATCATCACAAACCCCATCGCATAATTCATGGAATACAAAAAGGCATGGGAAAAATCGCTTCCGGGAATGTATCCGTACAGCATTTTCAGTACGCATAATGCACCTACAATAATTCCTCCTCCACTCGCTTTGTAGAACATCGTCATGTACTCTTTCCGACTCGAAGTAATGTAATGGGTTCCTGTTTCAGCAGTGTGATTCGTGATCAGGTGCGAAATCAGCCTTGTACTGTCGTTGATGAGTTCAGAAATATTATTCCTGTGAGATTTATAGCTTAAAATATTAAAAACCAACTGTTTGGAATTCAACAAAACATCTTTCTCCTCATCAATAACCAATAACTGAATGATTTCAAAAATTCGCTGTACCTGTTGGCGGATTTTAAGAAGAGACTGATTGATTTTCCCCGAAATTCCGTATTTTGAGGAGTTTTTAAAGGCAATATTTACAAATTCCAGACATTGCTCGATATAAATTTTAATCTGCTTATAACGGCTG
>NZ_JBBCQL010000363.1:0-2574 GCF_037149975.1 Chryseobacterium sp. VD8
CTATATGAATACAGAGACTATTGACAACATCAAAATGATAGCGGAAACGGCAAGAGAGTTTGCTGAAAAGAATATTAGACCTAATATTATGGAGTGGGACGAAAGCCAGACTTTTCCTAAAGATTTGTTTCATGAGTTAGGAGAAATGGGGTTCATGGGGATCGTTATTCCGGAACAGTATGGAGGTTCAGGTCTTGGTTATCATGAATATGTAACAATTCTTGACGAAATTTCTCAGGTAGATCCATCCATCGGTCTTTCTGTGGCAGCACACAATTCACTTTGTACCAACCATATTTACGAATTCGGAAACGAAGAGCAGAGAAACAAATGGCTTCCTCAGCTGGCTTCCGGTAAAGTAATCGGGGCGTGGGGACTTACAGAACACAATACAGGTTCAGATTCCGGAGGAATGTCTACTACTGCGGTAAAAGACGGTGACGAATGGATCATTAACGGGGCAAAAAACTTCATTACTCACGCGATTTCAGGAGACATCGCTGTTGTGATGACGAGAACAGGTGAAAAAGGAGCTAAAAATAATTCCACTGCATTTGTTCTGGAAAAAGGAATGCCCGGTTTTTCTTCAGGTAAAAAAGAAAACAAACTGGGAATGAGAGCTTCCGAAACGGCTGAATTAATCTTTGATAACGTTCGTGTACCGGATTCTCACAGATTGGGAGAAGTAGGTGAAGGTTTCAAACAGGCAATGAAAATCCTTGACGGAGGAAGAATTTCTATCGCCGCTTTAAGTTTAGGAACTGCAAGAGGAGCTTACAAAGCTGCTTTAAAATATGCTAAAGAAAGACAGCAGTTCGGAAAATCTATTTCAGAATTTCAGGCAGTTAATTTCATGTTAGCAGATATGGCGACAGAAATTGACGCGGCGGAACTATTAATCCAAAGAGCATCAACTCTAAAAAATGCGAAGCAGAAAATGACAAAAGAAGGAGCAATGGCAAAATTATATGCTTCTGAAGCCTGCGTAAGAATTTCTAATAACGCGGTGCAGATTTTCGGAGGATACGGTTATACCAAAGATTTCCCGGTAGAGAAATTCTACAGAGATTCTAAACTTTGCACCATCGGAGAAGGTACTTCCGAGATCCAGAGACTGGTTATTGGCAGAGATATTACAAAATAAATTTTAACTAAATTATTTCAAAAAACATCAACAAATGATTAAACAGGCATTATTAGGTGAATTTTTGCATGAAGCAGAAAACACCCGAAAACTTTTACAGGCAATTCCGGACAGTGCTTTGGATTACAAGCCGTCTGAAATTAACTGGACAACAGCACAGCTGGCTTCTCACGTAGCCGAAGTTTACAACTGGTACGACGGAACATTTAATCAGGATGTATTCGATATGAGAACATACCAATACGACAAAGGTGATATTTCCAAAGCGGAAAATATTGTTGCCAAATTTGAAGAAAATGTTGCTAAAGCGCAGAAAGCCATTGAAAGTTGGGATGAAAACACCATGATGAACGAGTGGAAAATGGAAATGGGAGGAAATTCGATATTTCCGCCAATGCCTAAAATTCAGGTTATCCGTTCGTTTCTGTATAATCATTTGTACCATCATCGCGGTGAGTTGGTAGTGTATTTAAGATCCACAGGAAATAAAGTTCCGGGACTTTACGGACCAACTGCAGATGATAAGTTTTAAAAATTAGAATTAAACTATTAATAATTCAATAGCATCAGTATTTTGCGGGTGCTATTTTCTTTTTTTGAGAAATTCACTATATGATGATATTTAATGTATTGCATAATTGTTTAATCGTATTGTCTAAATTTTTCTTAAAAAATTTTGTTTTTCGTAACATTTTTTTCATTAGCTTTGGAATTCCACAATCAAATAGAAAACTTGTATGAGAAAACAGCTATTGGTGATTGGAATGCTTGCATCAGGTATTTCATTCGCTCAGACCGATCGACTTTGGTCTGAATCGTCAAGAAAATCAGCTACTGAAATTTTTGAAAACAAATTAACCATTAACAATCCAAAAATCTACAGTCTGGATATTAATGGTTTAAAAAATGCTCTTGCCAAAGCTCCAAAAAGACTTGCAGCAGGAGAAAAGTCTGAAATTATTATCTCGTTCCCGAATTCTGAGGGAAAAATGGAAAATTTTAAAGTAAGAGAAAACTCTAACTTTGATCCTCAACTGGCAGCAAAATATCCGGACATCAAATCGTACGTTGGTGAAGGATTGGGAGACTCCGGTTCTACAGTTTATTTCAGTGTTTCTCCATTAGGACTGTCTTCTATGGAAATCTACGGAGATAAATCAGCGGTTTTCATCGAGCCTTATTCAAAAGATCTTTCAACGTATGTGGTTTATAAAAAATCCGACAAGAAAGACGATTTAAGCAAATTTGAATGTACTGTTATTGATGTTGCACAGAAAGGCGTTGCAAACACTACAAATTTAGTTGCAAGACCAAATGCAGATGATGCAAAACTGAGAACATTCAGACTGGCATTGTCCTGTACAGGAGAATATACAGCGTATTTCGGTGGAACAAAAGCGAATGCGCTAGCTGCAATGAACAATACCATG
>NZ_JBBCQL010000364.1:0-2534 GCF_037149975.1 Chryseobacterium sp. VD8
TCAATACGGAGTTTCAGAATACAATGGTTTCCGAAGTATTTCGGATCTTGTTTTCGGACATAATGTTTGGGAAAGTTATCAGAGTACAGTTTCGGCTGCGGCGGCAAAGCCGCCGCAGCCGAAACTTTGTAAATAGCGAGTGCGGAAAGCTGGAAACAGCTTCAAATAATTAATGTTGATGGTTTTTGGTTTTGGGTTTCGTGTTTGAAACATGATTCAAAAAAATGACCGATTAAAAACCGGTCACCCTCAAATTATTTATCTACCTAACATTGCTTTAAGTATGATTATCTAACGGAGAAATATTAAAAATTATTTTAAAAAGAAAAAAAAATTTTATCCTGAAAATCCTACTGACAAACTGTTGTCATCACCTCGGTTTATCTTTGTATCAACAATAACAAACAACATTAAAACTATGACAACTACAGCAACCATCACAAAACAGTTTATGACTTCGGAACAATTATTAGAACATTGGCAGGGTCACAGAAATTTAACGAGAAGAGTGATCGAGGCGTTTCCTGAAAAGGATTTATTTGAATTTTCAATTGCGGGGATGAGACCGTTCGCAAAGTTAGCAGTTGAATTAATCAGCATTGGCGGACCTGCTTTGAAGGGAATTGTCGACAAGAATATGGAAGCTTACAATGAAGAAGGTTTTGTCCCGAAAACGAAGGAGGAACTTCTGAAAAAGTGGGACGAAGAAACGGAAACGATCAATCATTATTTTGCGCAGATTTCGGAGGAGCGTTTTCAGGAGACTTTTAATTTATTCGGACAGTATGAATTTCCTGTGTATCAAAATATTCTGTATTTCGTTGATAATGAAATCCATCACCGTGGACAAGGGTATGTTTATTTAAGAGCTTTGGGAATTGAACCGCCTTTTTTTTGGGAGAGATTTTCGGTTCGTTAATGCCTTTGTTCAAGCTGAAATCATTGATTCTCTCACGAAACCGCAGTAAGGAAAAAGAGCGGAGATGCGTCTCATAGATTAAATTTTAACGAACTTTTATGATCTGCGGATCTGCTCTTCTTTAAACATGAAGTTTGTTTAAGCTAATTTTAAATTTAACCGCAAAAAAAAGCAAAAGACTTTATCGTATTTTTTAAGGTACTTCAAAAGGTTTGCAAAAGGAACTTTTAATTTTTGTTAACTTATGTGTTCTTTTTATATTAATCATTAAACTTAAAATAACTAAAGTGTTAATCTTTTGCTTCTTTTGCGGTTAAAAATAAAAGTTTAAACATTATCATTTTATTTTAAATTATTGCCAGAAACCTCAACAGCAATTGTTGGGGTTTTTATTGATGCTTGTCTGCAATCTTTGACAACAAATCATTGAGTTGTACTTTGAGGGTTTCGGGTTCTAAAATCGTTGCAAAGTCTGCAAAAGTAATCAGCCAGCGCGGAAATCCGTCTTTAATGGATTCTGTTTCGAAGGTGAGTTCTACCATTCCGTTTTCGGCATCAATTTCTTTAGTTAGACCGTAGTATTTTTTGGAATTGACCAGAAAAGTCATGATCTTTTTCTCCACCAAAAGTCTTACGAGTATTTTATTGCCATTGTTGCTTTGTCTGTAATCATTAATCTGCCCGTATTCTCCTAAAAACGGATTCTGGGTTTTTGAAATCTTTAAAATCCGGTCAATACGAAATTGCCGGAAGTCGTTTCTCAGGGTACAGTAAGCCATGATGTACCAATAATTGAATTCAAAGAAAACGCCGACTGCTTCAATGGTTCTTGTGGAAATTTCCTCATCAACGGTTTTATATTCCATGATTAACTGCCGTTTTTCGGCTATGCTTTCCAGAATCGTGGGTAGAACGTCTTTAATGGTATCTTCGGTTTCGGCATGATACTGAAAAATATCAATCTGATTTTCAATATTTTGAATTAGATTTCTATCGGAAAATTTTAAAACGGAACGCACTTTTTCCATCGCGGTCTGATAATGATTTCCCAAACTCTGATGTGAAAATTTCTGCATTAGTTTTTCGGCGGTAATGAAACTCAGAACTTCTTCTTTGGTGAACATGACAGGCGGCAGTTTGTAGCCATCCATTAAAGAATAACCGCTTCCTGCTTCACCAATGATCGGAATTCCGGCATTTTCCAGTGTTTTTACGTCGCGGTAAATGGTTCTTACACTCACATCAAATTTGGCAGCCAGATCCTGCGCTCTTACAAGCGGTTTCGACTGTAATTGAGTGAGAATTGCCGTGACACGGTCGAGTTTTTTGAGATAATGGTCGTTCATTGGGTGTGAAGGTCGGAGTGTTTTAGGGTTTTAGTGTTTTAGGGTTTTAGTGTTTTAGTGTTTTAGTGTTTTAGCAAAGTTATCTTTTATCTTTTATCTTTTATCTTTTATCTTTTATCTTTTATCTTTTATCTTTTATCTTTTATCTTTTATCTTTTATCTTTTATCTTTTATCTTTTATCTTTTATCTTTTATCATTATAAGTATTAACCAATTTATCCAGATTTAAACTCCTCGCAGAGGCATCAAAAATTTCTCTGTAGGTTCCG
>NZ_JBBCQL010000365.1:0-2493 GCF_037149975.1 Chryseobacterium sp. VD8
ACTCTACTTTACATAAGATGACAAAAGAAGAAATGCTCCACAGAGCAATAAAAATAGCTGATAAGGCACATAAAGGACAAACCGATAAATATCATGCACCTTATATTGCACACGTAATGCGGGTAATGGAATACGGAAAAACACTGGACGAAAAAATTGTAGGAGTTTTGCACGATGTGGTGGAGGATCATCCTCAGGAATTCAGCCTTGATTATCTGAGAGATCAGGGATTTCCCGAATATATTATTTTTGCGATAAGCTGTCTCACCAAATTCGATCCCAACGAAGAATATGACGATTTTGTACGAAGAACAGAACGTTCTCCTCTTGCGGTTGCCGTAAAACTCAACGATCTGCGTGATAATATGGATCTGAGAAGGGTAAACAGAGAACTTACTTCCAAAGACATCAAGAGATTTAATAAATACCTGAAAGCCTATCATTATCTGATCGAGAAATACTAGAAAATTATAAAAAAACACATAATGACTAATAACCTGCCTCCTATTTCATCGGCTTACCGTTCTAAGCTGATTTCTGCTGTTATATCAATATCCGTATTCTTTATTGTTTATTTTATCCTGATTCTCATATCGCTGCTGCTGATTTTCCTGCTGGGTTATGGAGCAATAAATCTTGTAACATTTCACCCCAGCTATTTTACTGCTATTATTGCTTTGGGGATGATAAGTATCGGGCTTATTGTTTTTTATTTTTTAATAAAATTTATCTTCATCAGGAAAAATTACAGCACAAAACATTTAATAGAAGTAGACAGAAAAACTCAGCCGGAACTGTTTGCCATTATTGATGAAATTATTCTGGAAACAAAAGTAAGCAGACCGGGAAAAGTTTTTCTGTCGCCGGAAGTAAATGCAAGTGTAAGCTACAATTCTCTTTTCTGGAGTATGTTTTTGCCTGTTAAAAAGAATCTTACCATCGGAATCGGGCTGATAAATTCTTTAACTGTAGGTGAACTTAAAAGCGTTTTAGCGCATGAATTCGGGCATTTCTCACAGCGAAGTATGAAAATCGGAGGATATGTAAATCAGGCAGAAAAAATTATTTTTGATACGGTTTACAACAATAAAGATTTTGAAAATTCGATCAGACACGGATCAGGACAATGGGCATTTCAGCTTGCCGGATTAATTTCTGTAGCTTTCATTAATGTGTTTCAGTTTATTTTAAAGATCTTTTCAGATTTTCTTTTTAAAAACAATGCTTCATTGCGAAGAGAAATGGAGTTTCATGCGGATGCAGTGGCTACTTACGTTACTAATCCGAAAGAGCAGACTTCATCTTTATTAAGGCTGGATTTAAGCAATGCGGCGTTCAACAGTTCTTTTATGTTTTATGCAGAGAGCGGGAATAAATATCTGCCTGAAAATTTATTTGAAAACCAAAGCTTGCTGATGAAAATTTTCGGTGAAAGAAACAATCATTTATTTGAGCATGATCTTCCGAAAATAGATCTTGAAGATATTACCCGATATAATAAGACAAAAGTAAAAATTGAAGATCAATGGTCTTTTCATCCCGAAACGGATAAAAGAATTGAAATGATCCGGAAAAATCAGACAAAAAACAATCCTGAAAATAACGACCTTGCAAAAAATATAATCCGCGGATATGCGGAAATATGCAGGATTCTGACAAGCAAATATTTAACGCTGTACAATATTAAAAATTTGGGTGAAGTTATTGGTAATAATGATCAGTTCCTTCAGCTTTACAATGAAAAATATCCTTACAGACTGATAAATTCTGCATTCAACGGATATTATGAAAGTCACAATCCTGTTTTGGAAAATGTTGATGAACTTATAAAAGATACTGAATTGGTAGAAAAAGAAGACTTCTTCAGCGATCAGTATGTTTCTCTGGTTTATGAAAAGGCAGGAACAGAAAGTGATTTGTATACTTTGAATTATCTTGCTGAAAATCCTAAAGCTGTTAAAACCTTTACCTACACGGGAAAGCTGTACAAATCCAGAGAAGCAAGACTTCTGGTTCCTAAAATTAAAGAAGAATCCGGAAATCTGAATAAGCAGTTGTTAGAAAATGACATTCGTATTTTCAGATACTTTTACAGCATTGCTGATGACCATGAAAAGGAAATTTTAGCAGCTAAATACAGAAAATTTGCTTTGCTGGATAAAGAGTTTGATATTTTCCAGAATTCCATTAACAATTTTACGCCTCATCTGGAATTTATGATGGTTACTTTGCCGTTGGAGGAAATCTGTAAACACAGAGCTGTTTTACTAAAGAACGAAAAACCGTTTAAAGATGTTTTGAAACATTTCATGAAAGAATCTGCCTACAAAGACTTTTTAACGACTGAAAATAAGCAGCTTCTTAACGATTTCATCAGTTCCGAATATATTTATTTCAATCATGACAAATACATTCAGAAAGAAGTGGATGTTTATTTTCTTTAATTAACGAATATCAGGCAATAATCAATAAAATTTACATTGATTTTAAAGA
>NZ_JBBCQL010000366.1:0-2493 GCF_037149975.1 Chryseobacterium sp. VD8
ACCCTTGAGAAATACCCCATAAATGAATCGGAAATTAACGATTTAGCCTATTTTGAGCTTTTCGATAACCCCGAATTCAAAAATATTTATCAAAAAATTCATCTGGCAGAATGGGAAAAGTCAGAAGAAATCATTAGTGGTTTCAACTTAAAAAAGATAGAATGTGATTTTTTTGATCTGAAGAATATCGATTTACCCGAAATAAACCTGGTATATTACGACTGTTTCGGTGCAAGAGTACAGCCCGATCTTTGGGAAAAGCCCCTTTTTGAAATGGTTGCGGATAAAATGGCTGTTAACGGATTATTAACCACCTACTCTTCGAAAGGAAGCGTAAGAAGAATTCTTCAGGAACTGAATTTTAACGTTGAGAAAAAACAGGGACCTCCGGGAAAAAGAGAGATGATTAATGCGGTGAAGTTGTAAGGAAGATGGAAGCTTGAGGCTGGAGGCTGGAAGATGGAGGTTTATTACTGAGGTGTTTTTATGATCTGTAAAATATTGAGTGTATACCTTATTATATATTGAAGTTTTTTTAATTTCATTCTAAAAGTTTGTTATTCCGGAGAAATCTAAACATCACATTCGGTAAAAGACTGGAAAAATTTGCTTCCTGATAGTTTTGAGTATGTAAATCTAAGATTAAAAAAAATTAAAATCAGTCGTAAACTTCCAGATCATGTCTTCGGGCATCCGACAATTTTCCCTAAATTAGCTTTAACAAATTATTATATATGATAGATAAGATCAACATTAGAGTTTACGCCTGTGCGGTAAAAGATAAAAAAGTCCTTACTTTATTTGAAGAATACGCAGGTGAACCTTTAATGAAATTTCCGGGTGGCGGACTGGAGTTTGGAGAAGGATTAATAGATTGTCTGCATCGAGAATTCGATGAAGAGCTGAATGTAAAAATAGAAGTTGTGGAACATTTTTATACGCAGGAAGATTTTCTGGTTTCGCGTTTCAGAGAAAATGAACAGCTTCTTACCATATATTATATTGTAAACATTATTGACGAAGGCGATTTCCTGATTCTTGATCCCTGCATCGAAAAAACAGAATGGATTGAGATCGACAGACCGGACAATCCGTTTCCGTTGCCTATCGACAAGATTGTTTTTGATAAATTAAAAGAAAAATTCCTGTAAAAGCTTTACAGGAATTTTTTATGATCGATATTATTTGTAGACTTTAAAGCTGCTTGCTCCGGAATAAGGCTGAAGATAACCTGAATTCCAGTTGGATTGCAGCAGGGATTCCAGATATTCATCGGTTCTGTTTTTGTGCGGATCATAAGGATCTTTAAGATCAATATCTGCCATTTTTCCTTTTACATTCCACCAGAAAGCACTCCATCCTCCTCTTAATTCTTTAATGATTTCGTAGACATTTTTTCCGGTTGCTCTGTTCATCAGTTTGGCAAAAACCTGTCCTTCTGTTGTCGTAAGATCACGAAGCTGTTTTTCGTACTGGTCGGCTAGAATATTCTGTCGGTCTCTGATGTATTTTCGTTTTGCTTTACTGTCCATATTCGTCATTTCTCCCTGAATATCTCTGTATTGCTGTAAAGCAGTTAAAAATAACGGATATACTCTGTAAAGCTTTTTATTTAAGAAATAATAATAGTTTCGATCAAGCTGATTATTGAATTTCGGTTTATTCAGCAAAACCAGCTCATCCATTACCACCACAGTTTCCCCGTTGATTTCATAGATCCTTGCTTTCTGCCTTTCGTCATAGAAATATTTGTTGCCGAATTCATCTGTTTTCAAAAGTTCTGCAGGGTACTGACTTAAAGGTTTCGCAATGATGGAATCCTTCTGAGCCGAAATACTGACTCCAAAAAAGAAGAGAAAAAGACAAATAATCTTACTAAAATTCATTATTTTTACGCGTATTAGAACAAAAATTAAACGCAAAAATCATTCCTTTTTATGAAATTTGAAAAGAAATCTTTAAAATTTTTAGAGAAATATTTAAACACTTCATCTCCAACAGGATACGAACACGAGGGACAGAAAGTATGGATGGACTACATTAAGCCTTATGTAGACAAAATTGAAGTGGATCATTACGGAACCTGCTACGGAATCATAAATCCCGAAGCGGAATTTAAAGTAGTGATTGAAGCGCATGCAGATGAAATTTCATGGTATGTAAATTATATAACAGATGACGGATTGATCTACGTGATCCGAAACGGAGGTTCTGATCAGACAATTGCTCCGTCCAAAGTGGTTCATATCCACGGTGAAAACGGAATTGTAAAAGGTGTTTTCGGATGGCCTGCAATCCACACAAGAGCCAACCAGAACGAACCGACTCCAAAAATTGAAAACATCTTCATCGATTGCGGGGCACCTTCCAAAAAGGAAGTGGAAGAAATGGGAATTTATGTAGGATGCATGATTACGTATCCCGATGAATTCTTCGAAATGAATGACCGCTATTTTGTCTGCAGAGCTTTAGACAACAGAATCGGAGGTTTTA
>NZ_JBBCQL010000367.1:0-2474 GCF_037149975.1 Chryseobacterium sp. VD8
CTGTTTTTATTTGTGAGTTTTTTAATAAAAATATTCCTTTCGGAAAACGAAGACGTAAATCTTTATTAGTTTCAAATCTATAAGCCGCAAGAAAATCAAAAATTTTCAATAAGTATGATGCTTAAGTTTATGTTAAATAAAAATATTCGTGCCTTTGCAATTGTTAAAGCTATTAACCTTAAATAAGTTTTGCGCATATTTTTTGCAGTACGCTTAAACAAAATTATTTTTATGAAAATACTTCTTTTCAATTTATGTTTTCTTGCCGTTGTTTCCTGTAAGAAAGAGAATGCAGATACCATTCAAAATAATTCGGGCAATGATAATGTAACGATAAATAAATCTTCGGAAAAATCAAATGATTCCATTAGCTCCATTGAAGATATAAAGAAAGAATATACAGCCGTAAATAATCTTTTGTCTGCTAAACAGTTGGATTCAGCGAAATTCACTTATAACTGCGACGAAAAGGAAGGTGAAGTAATTTTATATTATGAGAATAAAGATCTCAGAATGGTTAAAGATTTTTATGCAGAACACAGTCACTTCTCTTCATCCACAAAATATTATGTAAAAAACAACAAAGTATTTTTCATCTTTAAAGAGGAAACAGCATGGAATTTTGATGAAGGAGGAACGCCGGAAAAACCGGAAACAAAAGATGATATCAATGAAAAAAGAATCTACGTTTTAAACGATAAAGCCATTCAGTGTCTCGAAAAAAATTATACGATCCGTTCAAAAGGCAATAATAAAAATCCTGATTCTGTTCCGAATAAAGAAACAAAATGCAACATTTCCGGGCTGATGAAAAACTATCATTTAATCCTTAAAAATAAAGACAGAAAAGGAGAAATCAATTGTCTTTAAACTGTACACAAAACAAAGCGGTCTCAAAATGAAACCGCTTTTTATATTTTCAGGAGCCGAAAATTATACTTTCATAATTTCAGCTTCTTTTACTTTGAGATGCTCGTCGCAAGCTTTTACATATTTGTCGGTAAGCGTCTGAATATCTGCTTCAATACCTTTAATGATGTCTTCAGAAACTCCTTCCAGTCTTTTAAGCTCTTTCAGACCGTTTTGTCTTGCATTTCTTACAACTACTTTCGTGTCTTCTGTTTCAGACTTAGCCTGTTTTGCCAGTTCACGTCTTCTTTCCTCAGTTAAAGGCGGCACATTAAGGATAATGTTGATCCCGTTATTAGAAGGGGCAAAACCTAAATTGGAATTGATGATCGCTTTTTCAATATCATTAATGGCTTTTGCGTCCCAAGGTTGAATAGAAATCGTCATTGCATCGGGAATAGAAACATTGGCAACCTGATTAATCGGAGTTAATGCTCCGTAATATTCCACCATAACATCCTGAACCATTGTTGTAGACGCACGTCCCGCTCTGATTCTCTGAAATGCATGATCCAGGTGCTTGATAGCTGCTTCCATGTCCTGCTGTACAGACTCTACTATAAGATCTAATTCTTCCATTATATAATAAAAATTTGATAAGTTACACATATGTTAATGATAAGTAATAAATAATTGGTAATGAGTAATTTTTAAAACTTTAAACTCAAAACCCAGAACCTACTATTACAAATCAACTAAAGTACCCACATTTTCGCCGTCAACAATTTTCTCCAGATTTCCATCTTTGTTCATATCAAAAACAATAATCGGCAGTTTGTTTTCGTGGCTTAAAGTAAATGCCGTCATATCCATTACCTTTAGATTCTTCGCATAAACTTCGTCGAAAGATAGTGAATTATATTTTACCGCATCTGCATTTTTTTCAGGATCGCTGTCGTAGATTCCGTCTACTCTTGTTCCTTTCAGAATAACATCTGCCCCGATTTCGATGGCTCTTAACGTTGCAGCAGTATCTGTTGTGAAATACGGGTTTCCGGTTCCGGCTCCAAAGATCACTACTCTGCCCTTTTCAAGATGTCTTACCGCTCTTCTTTTGATGAATGGTTCTGCCACTTTATCCATTTCGATGGCAGACTGCAGTCTTGTTTTAATTCCCGCATCTTCCAAAGCACCCTGCAAAGCCATCCCGTTGATTACCGTAGCAAGCATTCCCATATAATCTCCCTGTACTCTGTCCATTCCTTTTGCAGCTCCTGCTACACCGCGGAAAATATTTCCTCCTCCGATTACGATGGCAACCTCACAGCCTTTTTCTACCACTTTCTTAATTTCTGCAGCATATTCCTGTAGCCTTTCATTATCAATACCATATTGTCTGTTTCCCATTAAGGCTTCACCACTCAGTTTCAGAAGGATTCTTTTATATTTCATTGTATGTAAATAACTTTTTTCGTTAGATTTATCTGTCTAAAAATTTGACTTTGCAAATATAATCATTAATGGGGTTGATTTTTACTTCTGCATTAAATTTTTAAATCTTATCCCGGAAGCGGTTTGTAATACCTTGGAACTTACCTGATCCCTTCAATAAGTCTTCAATTTTC
>NZ_JBBCQL010000368.1:0-2454 GCF_037149975.1 Chryseobacterium sp. VD8
AAGCACAAAAGATAAACTGAACTTTACGGCTGTAAATGAAAAAAGACCACAATAGCTTAATAAAAAAATGTTTTTTTAAATTATTAAATAGTTGATTTTCAATTTATTATATCGCTCTTATTTCGTGTGATTTTTTCTTATGACCAAGGTCATAAATACTTAACATAATATTATCTTACTTTTGAAGTATCACACCACTTAAAATATAATATTATGAAATGTATCGCATCGATTGCCCTTTTGGGCATTCTCGTATTGAGCTGTCAGAAAAAAGAAAACTCAACAACATCTAATTCTGATTCGGGGTATGATTCGACTGTTGTAACAGATCCTTCTGTAAATACTACCACGCCGATGTCTAATGATTCTATTCCAAAGAACGACAGTACAAACATCACAACACCCCGCTCCGGAGGAACAGGATCGGACAGCACACGAACTGTAAAATAATCCCCAGCAATTATAACCGAACCCGTTTTATAATTTAAAGCGGGTTTGGATTCTATAAATTTAAACTATTCATAAAAAGCAATATCTGCTTAAAAGATTTAACCCGTACAATATTCAACTTATTAATTTTTAACAGATTAAGGTTAGATTTTTGTATTGATTAAATTTATATCCAATTTTTATTTCTACTAGGAATGCTTCACTATTAAGAAATATCAAAATCAGCTAATATGGTTATTAAAGAAGAAATTTTGCATTCAGTAGGAGCGAGTATTAAAAATTACAAACCCTCGGAAAGCATATTTACAGAAGGAAGCTATCCCGGTTATTACTATCAGATCATTAAAGGAGAGGTAAAGCTTAATAACTTTAACGAAGACGGAAAGGAAAGTATACAGACTATTTTGGAAGACGGACATAGCATCGGAGAGTCTCTTTTATTTATAGATAAACCTTATCCTGTAAATGCAGTTGCCCTTACAAACTGCGAAGTTCTGAAACTTCCGAAATATATATTTTTAGATTTACTAAAATTATATCCGGAAATATCTCAGGATATAAATGTCTTTATGTCTGAAAGATTATATTACGGACTGATTATGTCTCAGAATTTAGCCAGTCAGAGTCCTGCGGCAAAATTGAAAACACTCATGGATTATCTAAAGAGTTTTCAGGAAGAACAGGCTCCGTATTCCTTTATGATCCCCCTTACAAGACAGCAAATGGCTGGTCTTACGGGACTTTGCGTGGAAACAGCCATCAGAGCCATTAAGGTGATGGAGAGAGACAAACTTCTGCAAATCCGGAACAGAAAAATATTGTACTGATTATAAGGCAGATGGTCTTTTTTTTGCTAGAGAATTGTTAAAATTCTAAGATATGAAAACTATAAGCTGCATGAACATTGATCCGGAATTATTATATGAATTCGGAGCAGAAGATAGATTTTATAAAGCGAAAGAAATAATCTATAAAGAAGGAGATACAGCTTTGTATTACTACCAGATTATCAGCGGTAAAGTGAAGCAAAACAGCTACAATGAAGAAGGTAAAGAGTTTATCCATAATATTTTAGGAGAAAAACAGAGTTTTGGAGATCCCATGCTTTTTTTAGAAAAATTCTATGTAATGAACGCCATCTGCATTACCGATACAGAAATTATACGGCTTCCGAAAACAAGTTTTATGGAACTTCTGGAGAAAAATCCGAAAATTTCCTTGGAAATGAACCACTGTCTTTCCCAAAGACTCTATTTTAAAGCCATTATGCTTCAGAATATGTCTTCCTTAAACCCCGTAACAAGATTAAAAGGTTTACTGGATTATCTAAAAAGCTACCATGAAGGAGATTGCGAACAGTGTTTTCATGTAGATCTTACCAGACAGCAGATTGCCAATCTTACAGGCTTAAGAGTAGAAACAGTCATCAGAACCCTGAAAAAAATGGAAAAAGAAGGCAGTTTAAAAATAGAAATCCGAAAAATTTTATATTAATCCTGCAATTGTGACCTCAGTCATAAAAATAAAGGATATTTCAGTTGTACATTTGAGTATATAATTCATATTCATTCTTTCAGTTCTCGATAAGAGAAACAGTAAAAGCATTTGCTTTTTTTTAAATCTTTTTATTACTAAAACCAAAACCATTGCTGTCTAAATACTAGTCACGGCCGGCAATACACATCACTTAATATTAACATAAAAAAAACAGTTATGAACACTAGAAATTCAGGAAACCGTAGTTCAAGAGGAAATTCAGACTCATCAAGCAATCTTGAGGAAATCTACCAGTTAGGATACGATCACGGGTATAACGATGCCCAAAACGATGAAGATTATGACGATGACTTCTCAGAGTATGAAGATTACTTTGATGATGAAGACGATGATTATGAAAACAGCTACGAGGACTATGATGATGAAGATTATGACGACGATGACTATGATGATGAAGATTACGACGACGATGAAGACGATAACGACAACAGAGGTCGTGGAAGAGGA